>ONNU01000253.1 GCA_900319255.1 uncultured Eubacteriales bacterium | reverse complement strand
ATGGATATGGCGCTGGGCTGCAGCACAAACAGTATGCTTCATCTTCCTGCAATTGCGCATGAATGCGGCATTGACCTTAATCTTGATATTGCAAACGATATCAGCTCAAAGACACCGAATCTTTGTCACCTTGCTCCCGCAGGTCATACATATATGGAGGATCTCAATGAAGCAGGCGGCGTTTATGCTGTAATGAACGAGGTCAATAAGCTGGGACTTCTCAAGACCGATCTTATCACCTGCACAGGTAAAACCGTTGCAGAAAATATCAGCGGCGTTATCAATAAGGATCCCGAGACCATCAGACCTGTTGAAGCTCCCTATAGCAAGACAGGCGGTATCGCAGTCCTCAGAGGAAACCTTGCGCCCGATTCCTGCGTAGTAAAGCGCAGCGCAGTTGCTCCCGAAATGCTGAAGCACAGCGGTCCTGCAAAGGTCTATGACTGTGAAGAGGATGCAATGGCAGCTATAAACGGCGGCAAGATCAATGAAGGCGACGTTGTAGTCATCCGTTACGAAGGACCCAAGGGCGGCCCCGGAATGAGAGAAATGCTCAATCCTACATCAGCGATCATGGGTATGGGACTTGGCAGCACAGTCGCTCTTATCACAGACGGACGTTTCTCCGGCGCAACAAGAGGCGCATCCATCGGCCATGTTTCACCCGAGGCAGCAGTAGGCGGACCTATCGCACTTGTTAAAGACGGAGATATCATTGATATTGATATAAATGCAAATACTATCAATGTAAGACTCAGCGATGAAGAGCTTGCTGAGCGTAAAGCCCAGTGGCAGCCGAGGGAGCCGAAGATAACCACCGGCTATCTTGCAAGATACGCTTCACTTGTCACATCAGGCAACAGAGGAGCTGTTCTTGAGATCCCGGAGAAATAATAGAAATAAAATAATGATCTGTGCAGAGCGGAATGATCTGCTCTGCACAAGTCTTTATTTAAAGCCGGGAATCAATACTGATATTCGAGCTGAATCCTTAAAACTCAACGGTAACAATATTTTCAGTTACTGTATTCATGCAATTTTTTACGTTATTCAGAATTATCAAATTTGCCAAAATGGTGCATTTTCAGATTAGCAATGTACTAAAACTTAGCTGCTAAAGTCTGGCTATCTCAGGGGATAAGGAAAGGGGATTGCAAAAGGGGGAAAACGTGGGGAGAACCTCTTGTGGTTTCAACCTTTTGATCCACCAAAGCAGAAAATACTGAAAAAAGTATGACTTAGTGCATGAAAGTTTAACAACCGATTCCCTTTTCCATCCAGCAACGGAGATCTCAGTTTCACGGATTCAGGTTCGATTCAGAATTGATGAAAGCTTTTTTATTGAAAAAATTGTATAAAGTGTTTTCTTTATGCTGCCCGATGATCCGGGAGGTATAAAGAAAACACTTGTCTGGATATGAAATGCTGAGGAAACAAGATTTTAGAACAAAGTTTCTGATATGCTGAAAAAATGATTTACGGAGGAATGAAAATGCGTGAAGCGCAATGGGAGGATTATGAGCTTATCGACTGCTCAGACGGAGAGAGGCTTGAGCGTTGGGGCGATATCATACTGATAAGACCCGATCCGCAGATAATCTGGCATACAAAAAAGAAAAACCCGCTCTGGCGTGAAGCTCATGCCAGATATAAGCGCAGCTCAAGCGGAGGCGGCGCATGGCAGTATAATAAAAAGGTTCCTCAGCAATGGAAGATAAATTATAAGGAGCTTACCTTTGGAATAAAGCCCATGGGCTTCAAGCATACCGGAGTTTTTCCCGAGCAGGCTGTAAACTGGGATTTCGTATCGGAAAAGATACTTTCAGCCGGCAGACCGGTCAAGGTGCTTAATATGTTTGCATACACAGGAGCGGCGACCCTTGCCTGTCTTGAAGCGGGAGCAAGCGTTTGCCATGTTGACGCATCAAAGGGCATGGTACAGTGGGCAAAGGAAAACGCTCAGCTCAGCGGACTTGCAGACAGACCTGTAAGATGGCTTGTAGATGACTGTGTAAAATTTGTACAGCGTGAGCAAAGGCGCGGAAATAAATATGACGGAATAATAATGGATCCGCCGTCCTACGGCAGAGGACCAGGAGGCGAGGTCTGGAAGCTTGAAGAGCAGCTTTTCTCACTTGTAGAGCTGTGCCTTCCCATTTTGTCGGATGACGCATTGTTTTTTATTCTTAATTCGTATACAACAGGGCTTCCGCCTTCAGTAATGGAATATCTTCTCAGCGTAATGATAAAGCCGAAGTTCGGAGGCAGGGTATCAAGCTCAGAGATAGGACTTCATGTCACCCAGAGCGGACTTACCCTTCCGTGCGGAAGCACAGCCATCTGGGAAAGCTAAAGGATCATCACGGAAAAAAGCCTGAAAGTCAGGAGAACTGAATGAAAGATTTCATAAAGATCAGGAATGTATTTTTTAAATATGACGAAAACGACGACAGCGATAATTTTGCGCTTCGCGGAGTAGACCTTGATATAAAGAAGGGCGAATTTGTGGCAGTTGTGGGACATAACGGCTGCGGAAAATCAACTCTTGCAAAGCATCTGAATTCGCTTTATCTTCCGACAACAGGCGAGGTATTTGTAAATGGTATAGATACAGCCGATGACGACCGGCTTTTTGAAATAAGAAAGATGGTCGGTCTTGTGCTGCAGAACCCTGATAATCAGATCGTAGCGGGTATTGTTGAAGAGGATGTAGCCTTTGGCTGTGAAAACCTGGGCATACCGTCTGCGGAGATAAGGGAGCGGGTGGATAATGCTTTGAAAGCGGTAGATATGTACGAATACCGCAGGCATTCTCCCGAGAAGCTTTCCGGCGGTCAGAAGCAGAGGGTGGCAATTGCCGGGATAATAGCAATGGAGCCGGAATGTATCGTACTTGACGAGCCGACCGCAATGCTTGACCCCCAGGGCAGGGAAGAAGTAATGAATACCATTAGAAAGCTCAATCAGGAGCTGGGGATAACCATTGTCCTTATCACACATTATATGGACGAAGCGGTAAAAGCTGATCGTGTTGTGGTGATGGATAAGGGAAAGATCATTCTGACAGGAAAGCCGAGAGAGGTATTTTCAAAGGTGGAATTCCTGAAACAGCACAGACTTGATGTTCCCCAGGCGACAGAGCTGATATATAAACTCAGGGGCTGCGGATATGAGCTGCCTGAATGTGTTCTTGATGAAAATGAATGCGCTGATTCGATCGCCATTCTTTTGGAAAAGTGCCTGAAGCCTTCAGGTAAGTGATAAAGTAAGTTGGTGAGCCTGAATTGTCCGTAATAAAAGCAGAAAACATACGCTTCGTATACGGTGCCGGAACAGCATTTGAAAAGACCGCGCTTGAAAACGTAAGCTTTGAAATAGATCAGGGCGAATTTGTCGGAATAATCGGTCATACAGGCTCCGGCAAATCAACGCTTGTGCAGCTTCTGAACGGTCTGCTGAAACCGACAGACGGCAGGATCTGCCTAAACGATAAGGATATATGGGAAAAGCCGAAAAAGATCAGGAATGTACGCTTCAAGGTCGGCATGGTATTCCAGTATCCGGAGTACCAGCTTTTTGAAGAAACCGTATATAAAGATATTGCCTTTGGTCCGAAAAATATGGGGCTTGAGGATGAAGAGCTTGATAAAAAGGTCAGAGAAGCAGCCCGTTTTGCAGGACTGCGCGAGGATCAGTTAGAGTCATCACCTTTTGAGCTTTCCGGAGGAGAAAAACGAAGGGCAGCCATCGCAGGTGTCATAGCAATGGATCCGGATGTCCTGATCCTTGACGAACCAACAGCAGGACTTGATCCGCTGGGAAGAGAGGCGCTGCTTTCCCAGATAAATGATTACCATAAGGTACGAAAAAACACTGTCATGCTTGTTTCGCACAGCATGGAGGATATCGCAAAGCTGACCGACAGACTTCTTGTAATGTCAAAGGGCAGACTGATAATGCTTGACACCACCGAGAAGGTATTTGCGCGGGGAGAAGAGCTTGAAAAGATAGGGCTTAAAGTCCCGCAGATCACAAAGATAATGATGCTGCTCAGGGAGCGGGGGATATCAGTCGATACCTCAGCTCTGACAGTAGAAAAGGGTTTTTCCGAGATCGTAAATCTTCTGTCAGGAATAAACAGATAAAACAGCATCAGGAAAGACCACTGAAAAAAGGAGAACATGATTTGGTAAGAGATATGACGCTCGGTCAGTATCTGCCGGGCAATTCCTTTGTACATAGACTGGACGCAAGATCCAAGATCCTATTGCTTATTGCATATATAGTATTCCTGTTTTTATGCAGGAATTTTGTTTCACTTCTGATAATGACGCTGTTTTCATTTCTAATTATTTTTTTGACAAGGATAAGCTTTCTGAAATATCTGAAAAGCCTGAGACTTGTTCTTGTTGTCATTATCATAACAGGCATAATGAATATATTTTACGGCTCGGGAGAAGTTCTCTGGCAATGGTGGATCTTTACTGTGACAAAGGGAGGACTTATCAATGCCGCATTTGTTGTGGTGAGGATATCGCTGCTAATGATGATAAGCTCCGTGCTTACCTATACCACATCGCCCACCGATCTGACGGATGCATTGGAATGTCTGATGAAGCCTCTGACGATATTTCACATCAAGGTACATGAAATAGCCATGATGATGACCATAGCGCTGAGATTCATCCCGGTACTTCTGGATGAGACCGATAAGATAATGAATGCCCAGAAATCAAGGGGAGCCGATATGGAAAACGGCAGCCCCATCCGCCGTGTCAAGGCATTGATACCGGTTCTGATACCTTTGTTTGTATCCGCATTCAGACGGGCAGGCGACCTTGCGACAGCGATGGAATGCCGCTGCTATAACGGAGGAAAGAACCGCACAAGAATGAAGGTGCTTCATTTCTCCCTTCGTGATCTTGCGGCATCACTTTCCAGCCTGCTGATATTTTCAGCGATAATCATTTCAAATATAATGTTTTCAAATGTAATATAGAATAATAAAGAGGTAGACATGAGAAATATTCTGCTTACAATGATGTATGACGGAAGCTGTTTTCACGGCTGGCAGATACAGGAAAATGCAGTATCTGTGCAGGAGGTTTTCCAGAAGGGCATGACTGCTGTTTTCGGAAAAACCGATATAAAGGGCTGCAGCCGCACAGACTCCGGAGTACACGCAAATATGTATTGCGTAAGCTTCAGGACAGAACACCGTATTCCTGTTGAAAGGATACCCCCGGCGCTGAATAATTATCTTCCGCCCAGCATTGCAGTGCTGAACGCTCAGGAAATGCCGGAGGATTTTCACGCAAGATATTCCTGTAAGGGGAAGGAGTATATTTATAAGATATGGAATAATGATATCAGGAATCCCTTTCTTGACAGATACGCTCTTCATTACTGGTATGACCTTGATCTGGACAAAATGAATAAAGCGGCGTCAAATATTATCGGATATCACGATTTCACCTCCTTCTGTACCCTTGATAAAAGAGAAAAGGGGGATTTCCACCGCACAGTATCAGGTCTTTCTGTAAGCAGAGAAAATGATATGGTGACCATATCGGTGCGGGCAGACGGATTCTTATATAATATGGTAAGAATAATAGTAGGAACGCTTCTTTATGTTTCACAGGGAAAGCTTACCCCTGAGGATATCCCGGAGATAATAAAAGCAGAGGATCGCAGTCTTGCCGGACCCACAGCGCCGGCGCACGGTCTGTATCTTAATAAAGTGTTCTACTGAGGCTATGCAGTCAGCACAAAGCTGAAACACAGGCTTTTTGATTTTCAGTAAGCTCAAGACTATTGAAGGAAAGGCATAATCAAATGAAAAAGCTTAAAGAACTAACCGAAAAAATGAAAAGAAAAAGCTCTGAGGACAGGAAATATGTGAGCTATGAGGATGTTCCCCTTGCGGAGTACAGAGACAGCGATCCTGTTCCCAATAATCTCACAAAAAAGTTTTTCAGAGTATTCATCATAATATTTTTAGGAGTAGTTGTTGTTCTTGCGCTTGTCAATCTTGATAAGCTTACTCCGGAAAATATCTATCATTGGTTCCAGTATGATCTTCTGGGAAAGACCGAAGGAACGGGTTATCCCATAAGATATATCGGTACATCCATAAACACCGAGAATTTCAGCCTTATGGATAAATCCCCGGTTTATTGCAGCGATACATCTGTTGTCGTGCTGAATTCAAACGCAGGCGAATACCAGAACAATCAGCATTCCTTTGCAAATCCCATATTAAAGACGGATAAAGAGTATTCCATAATCTATAACGCAGATGCCACCGGATACAGGATCATCAACCGTGACACCACCCTTTATTCCGGTTCGGCAGACAGAAAGCTGTTTGACGCAGATATTGCAGAAAACGGGACATATGCGCTGCTGACATACGGCAACGATTATCTTTCCACTCTTACGGTCAACGACAGGAATAATAACAAGATCTATTCATATTCCTTTGCAGAATATTATGTAAGCTGTGTTTCTGTCAATTCAAGCGGCACAAGGGCTGCCCTCAGCGGTATCAGTGCAAAGGACGGGGGACTTATTTCTGTAATATACATTCTTGATTTCGGTCAGAAGACATATTATCAGAAGTACGAATTTGAGGATTCCTATATATATGATATCTGCTATCTTGATAACGACAAGGTAGTTGCAGTCGGAGATACTTCCGTATATCATATTGATATTGATAATAAGAATATGACAGAACTGTCCTATGATTCAAAAAATCTGACGACATACACGATGAAAAGAAACTTCGGCGTTCTTATATCCCTTTCAACAAATCCTGACGGACGCGAATGTGATGTTGTAGCCATCAATTCCGAGGGAAAAAAGATAGTCGATGTAGAAACCGGCAATAAGATCCTTTCACTTGATTACCGCAGCGATAAGATCTGCGCATTATTCCCGAATAATATCGGCATCTATAATATGGAGGGGAAGGAGATCGGAGTTATTGAGTCGAACCCCGATTCCCGGAAGATCTGCTTCTGCGACAGTGAAACTCTTTATGTTCTGGGAATAAGCAATATCTATCAGATACCGGCAAAATACAAGGAAGAAAAATAAGCTCAGCGGCTGTTTTGTTATATAACGTAAATAAAGCAAAAGAGACCGGGAGAAGTGAATAGCTCACTTTTTCCGGTTCTTTTTTTATTTCATACCATCTTCTGATATCCCGGACGCATATAGTAGTCACCATGTGCAAATAATAATTACTATAATAATAAAATTTTATAGGTTAGACCCTTGAAGAAAACACGAAAAAATGGTATACTTAAAAGTACGCTGTTATGCTTTAACTGATTATTCAGTATAGTAACTATCTGTATAAAGCGTTTGTGTTTGCTTCAGATCAGGAGGTTTTCATGGTCGATCACAGAACAGCGGACAAGGCGAGAAACAATTGCTCTGAGGAACAGACACCGGATGAGGTATCAGAGGATGTCAGCGGGATAATACCGCAGGATGTCAACCGGTGTATCATAGACTCAGGCTCAATCATTTCTGTCGGTGAGAAGTATACAGTGCAGTGCCTTACTATCATCGGACAGATCGAAGGTCATTATATTCTTTCGCCACAGAACAAGACCACCAAATATGAGCATATCATCCCTCAGCTTGCAGCTGCAGAGCAAAGCGAGCAGATAGACGGTCTGCTCATCATACTCAATACAGTAGGCGGAGATGTAGAAGCCGGGCTTGCGATAGCCGAGCTTGTAGCAGGCATGACAAAGCCGGTAGTATCCCTTGTATTGGGCGGAGGACATTCCATTGGCGTTCCCATAGCGGTAGCTGCGAAAAGATCTTTTATTGCGAAATCGGCTACCATGACGATACACCCGGTAAGGATGAATGGTCTTATGCTGGGAGTCCCTCAGGCATTTGAATATTTCCAGAGGATGCAGCGAAGGATAACGAGCTTTGTAACTGAGAATTCCTCAGTAGATGCGGAAAAATATAATGAGCTTGCAATGAATACCAATGAACTTGTCATGGATATCGGAACCATACTTGACGGCAGGGAAGCGGTAAAATGCGGACTGATAGACAAGGTGGGAACCCTCAATGACGCTCTTTGCGCACTGCATAAGATGATAGATAAGGAAAAAAGCAGAAAACAGAAAAAAGGATAATAAAATCATCAGAACGGGAGTATAATTGATTACGGCAGAAAAAAGCATTAGGTATGCCTGCATAAATACGCAGAGCTTTTGCTGTGATCACTGCCGGTCTGATACAGGAGGTACATAACATGGAAATGCTAAGCTCTATCGTACAGGGAATAATTCAGGGACTTACTGAATTTCTCCCGGTTTCCAGCAGCGGACATCTGAATATTACTCAGCATTTGTTTGGTATGCAGGAGGAAAACCTGTTTTTCTCCGTAATGCTCCATATCGGCACCCTTGCGGCTGTCATCGGAGTATATATCAAGCTTGTTGCAAGCCTGCTGAAAGCCTTTGGATTGATGGTAAAGGATATCTTCACCGGAAAATTCAAATGGAAAGAGATGGATAATGAAAGAAATATGGTAATGATGCTCATTATCGGACTTATCCCTTTGTTCCTGCTGTTCATACCGATTCCCGGCACTGATATGAAGATCAAGGATCTTGCTGAAATGTTTGCGAAAAGCGGATATTTCATCGTAGTTGGTATTTCTCTTATGGTAACAAGCCTTCTTCTTCTCATCGGAGACCTGATGAACAGGCATACTGTCAAGGTCTGGAAGGAAAAAGGAATGACAAAGGACGGCTCAGCCGGCAGAAAGAGATATACTGTTGTTGATGCTGTCACAGTAGGCATTGTACAGTGTGTAGCGGCGATATTCCCCGGTGTTTCAAGATCAGGCTCAACACTCGTTGCAAGCCAGGTAAGAGGCATCAATAAGCAGGCAGCGCTTGATTATTCTTTCCTGCTGGGCACACCCGCTATCGTTGCGGCAGCCATTCTTGAGGGTAAGGATGCATTATTCCCGGATAACGGCGAGGCAGTGCAGATAGATTATCTTCCCGTACTTGTAGGAATGATAGTTGCAGCCTTTGTAGGATTTTTTGCGATCAAGCTTTTCAAGTGGCTTCTCAAGACAGACAGAATGTATTTCTTTATCATTTACACAGCATTGGTCGGTATTACAGTAACGATCATCAGTGTTATCGAGCTTTCAAACGGTACTAACATAGTTACAGGCCAGCCGCTTGTATTCTGATCCTGTCGGGCAGCATAAGTGTTGCCCGATTTACTGTCATCTATGGCATAATTCATTCAGGAAATACAATGGGAAAAGGAGGTATAATATGGCAGCTTCTGGCGAAAAAAACAGTTCTCAGAAGAAACCATCTTCTTCAAAACCGAAAAGCAAAAAGCCGTCATCTCCATCCGGAGCAGGCACTCAGAAGCGCAGCAGCGCCAAAACCGCTCCTGCCGGGAAAAAGCCTGCCGGAAAACCCATGACAGCCGCTCAGGCAAGGAAGCGCGCAAAAGCGATAGCAGAGCTGCAAAGGCAGAGAAAAAGGTTTATCTGCGCTATCATATTATTTTTCCTGGCTGTATTTTTTACATTTGTATTTTTCATGCCTGGAGAGAAATTCTGGCTGTCCATACATGAATTGTATCTGGGCATATTTGGCGTGTTCGGATTCATGATCCCGGTGATACTGGCTTATTGCTCATATCAGAATTTCAGGGATGATTACACTCCGAAATTCAGAGCAAAGGTCATTCTGCTTTCAATAGATACGATACTTCTTGCAAGCACTGTATTCTGTTTCAGTGCAGGAGAAGATCCGCTGAAGGGCTATGCTGATGAATTACATAACAGCCTTATCTATTCCAGCACACATACAGGTCCCGGTGTTATCGGCGCAATGCTTGGCATACCGTTTGTCAAATTCATCGGTCAGACAGGCGGGGGAGTGGTATCGGTATTGCTGCTTCTTGTATTTATAGCCCTTACCTTCGGTGATTTTACGATAAAGATGATAAATGCCTTCAAAAGTCCTGTAAAGGAATTAGGAGAGCATATGAGCGATAAAAAAGAGATACGGACACAGGTACGCAAAAAGCAGCAGGAAAACAGAGCAAAGCAGCGTCAGCAAAGCCGTGAGGAATATGTGCGCACACAGGTGGATAAAAAGCTGTCACAGAAGAACAAGCAGAAGGATTCACAGTTCAGACGTTATAGAAAGACGCCCTTCTATGAAGCTGATAAAAATGTTCCTGAACAGGCGCAGGATCAGCCTGCTCCTGAGATGACCACACCGGCACCAATGCCGGTACAAAGTTCGCAGCCTGCCCCTGAAATGGTTCAGAATCCCGCAGCTGAAAAGAAGAAAAAGAAAAAGCCTGCAAAAAATACAAACAGCTTCCCGGATGATTTCTTCACAGATACAGGAGATTTTGATCTTTCAGAGCTGGATGTAATACCGGAAAATGACATACCTGAGGATCATGTAGATCTTGAAAACGCCTCCTTCTTTGAGCCTGAGCCAAAGACAAAGCCCAGGAGCAAAAAGAAGGGAAGCAAGCAGTCTGAAGAATTTGTTCTGACGCCTGATAATTCATATATCAACGGCCGTTATCTCAAGCCTCCGACAACTCTGCTGGAGCCGCAGCCCTATGAGGACGGCAAAAACATCTCAGCAGAGCTGAATCAGGGAGGAACAATGCTTGTAGAAGTCCTGAAAAGCTTCGGCGTACAGACTTCTATAGTAAATATCAGCCGCGGACCTTCCATCACCAGATATGAGCTGCAGCCCGCATCCGGTGTCAAGATAAGCAAGATAACCAACCTTTCCGATGATATCGCAATGAACCTTGCGGCTATAGGCGTGCGTATAGAAGCGCCCATTCCCGGAAAATCAGCTGTTGGTATCGAGGTGCCGAATAAGCACAGGACTATCGTAAAGATGAGAGATCTCATTGAATCCGATGAATTTATAAATGCGAAAAGCAATCTGACTGTAGCGCTGGGAAGAGATATTTCAGGCGGACTTGTTCTTGCAGATCTCAGCAGGATGCCCCATCTTCTTATCGCAGGTTCCACAGGCTCAGGTAAATCTGTCTGCATAAATACAATGCTCATCAGTCTGATTTACAAATCCAGTCCGGATGATGTCAAGCTGATGCTTATTGACCCGAAGGTCGTTGAGCTTGGAGTATATAACGGCATTCCTCATTTGCTTGTCCCCGTTGTAACAGACCCCCGCAAAGCAGCAGGAGCTCTTAACTGGGCTGTAAATGAAATGCTGAAAAGATACAATACCTTTGCAAAGCATAATGTCCGTGATATGCGCAGCTATAACCGTTTTGTCGAAAGGCAGAATGCGCAGAATCATGATGCTTTCCAGAATGAAACAGCAATCGACGATACAGAAAGGACATTCGAGGAGGATGAAATGCTTGCTCAGGCACAGGCAGAGCTTGATCCCGATGAGATCATCACCCCCGAAGAGCCGAAAAAGCTTGAGAAGATGCCCCAGATAGTCATTGTAATAGACGAGCTTGCCGATCTTATGATGGCAGCGCCGAATGAGGTGGAGGAATCCATCTGCCGTCTTGCCCAGATGGCTCGAGCTGCGGGAATGCATCTTGTAATTGCAACCCAGCGTCCGTCGGTTGATGTCATCACAGGTCTTATCAAAGCGAATGTTCCCAGCCGAATCGCATTTGCAGTAAAATCCGCAGTGGATTCAAGAACGATTCTTGACAGCGGCGGAGCCGAAAAGCTCATAGGCAGAGGCGATATGCTGTTTTCGCCCATCGGAACAATAAAGCCCGTAAGAGTACAGGGCGGCTTTGTTGATGATACAGAGGTAGAAAGAGTAATAGAATTTATCAAGCAGAATCAGGCAGTTGAATATGATGATATGGTGCTTGAACAGATAGAAAACGCTGCGCTGCCTGAAAAGGGCGGCAAGGACGGCGGAGATGCAGACGGCGATACAGATCCCATGATTGAGGAAGCCATCAGATGCGTTGTAGAAGCCGGACAGGCATCCACATCCATGCTGCAGCGCCGTTTCAGGATAGGCTATGCAAGAGCAGGCAGACTGATAGATGAAATGGAGCAGATGGGAGTTGTAGGACCTCACGAGGGTTCAAAGCCCAGACAGGTGCTTATGACATATCAGCAGTTCCTTGAAAGAAGCGTTACAAAAGCTGATACCGTCACCGAAGCTCCGCTTGAAGAATAGTAATACATCCGCTCTGAAATAAAATTCGGAGCGGAACAAATATATCATCAGACCATTGTAAACATTCCGATCTGTTCTATACGGAATTCGGAGCTTTTACAATCGTCTGAAAAAATGGAGGTAATCAAAATGCAAAAAGAAGGACAGATAAGAGTTGATTCGGAAAATCTTTTCCCGATCATCAAAAAGTGGCTTTATTCCGACAAGGACATATTCCTCAGAGAGATAATAGCCAACGGCTGCGATGCAATCAAAAAGCATCAGAGCCTTTGCACCATAGGCGAGGCTGAAAGTGACGACTCAAAGCCGAGGATCGACGTTATTCTCGATAAGGACGCAAAGACCCTTACCGTCAGTGATAACGGTCTTGGTATGACAGCAGATGAGGTTGAGAAGTACATAACTCAGGTGGCATTTTCCGGCGCAAAGGAATTTATCGAAAAGTACAGCGATAAAACCGATGCAGAAGGCGGAATTATCGGTCATTTCGGACTTGGCTTTTATTCAGCGTATATGGTATCCGATACAGTAGAGATTGATACTCTTTCATATGTAAAGGACAGCGAGGCTGTACACTGGTCAAGTGACGGCAGCAGCACCTATCAGATCACAGACAGTGAGAGAACAACAAGAGGAACCTCTGTTATCATGCATCTTTCAGAGGACGGCATGGAATTCTGCGACAGCCTCAAGCTCAGATCAGTTCTCAAGAAATACTGTCATTTCATGCCTTATGAAATTTTCTATACCTGTGTACAGGAGAAAAACGATAAGGAAAACGGAGAAATGCCAGAGGAAAAGCCTGTCAATATCACAAATCCGCTTTGGCTCAAGGCTCCCAAGGACTGCACAACAGAGGAATATGAGGACTTCTACAGAGAGGTATTCCCGGACATCAATCTGCCGCTTTTCTGGATACACCTCAATGTTGACTATCCCTTCAATCTCAAGGGCATACTTTATTTCCCGAAGCAGACAGATAAGCTGCAGGTAATGCCCGGAGAGATCAAGCTTTTCTCAAATCAGGTGTATATCGCAGATAATATAAAAGAGGTAGTTCCCGAGTTCCTGATGCTTCTCAAGGGCGTTATCGACTGTCCTGATCTTCCGCTGAATGTATCACGTTCCTTCCTGCAGAACGATGCAGAGGTAGCGAAGATCTCCAGACACATTACAAAGAAAGTAGCAGATAAGCTGGTAAGCGTATTCAAGAATGAGCGCAAGGAATACGAAAGCTATTGGGATGATATCTGCCCGTTTATCAAGTTCGGCTGCATCAAGGATGATAAATTCTATGACAGAATGAAGGATATCATTCTTTACAAAAAGACAGACGGTGAATTCACGACCTTCTCAGAGATCCCGAAAACCGAGGACAACAAGGTTTATTATGTATCCGACATGAACGCTCAGGCACAGTATGTCAAGATCTTCAAGGATAACGGAATTGATGCTGTACTTCTGGAGCATAATATAGATACACATTTTGTAACCTATCTCGAATACAAGGAGCCGGGCACAAGATTTGTCAGAATTGACTCCGAGGTTGACGAAGCCCTTAAATCAGATGATAAGGACGCAGAGAACAGCCCCGAAGAAAATGAACAGCTTATTGAGATCTTCAAAAAGGCTCTCGGAGATGATAAGCTTGAGATAAAGGCAAAGGCTCTGAAAACAGAAGGCACACCGGCAGTTATCACCATCAATGAATATCAGAGAAGGATCAACGATATGAACCGTCTTTACGGTGATATGTTCGGCGCAAATAATGATAAGGCAAAGGAAACACTCATTCTGAACACAGCTAACCCCATTATCAGTAAGATAAGCGAATACGATGATGAAAAGAAAGAGCTTCTTTGCAAGCATATTTATGATCTCGCCGTACTCAGCCAGCGCAAGCTTACCGCAGAGGAGCTTGAAGGCTTCGTCGAGAGAAGCGTTGAAGTAATGGGTCTTGTCTGATATAAAACCGGATCCTAAAACAGAATATAATAGAAAAAAGTCGATGAACCGGAAATTCATCGACTTTTTCATTTCACTAAAATATTTACATCGTTATATTATCTGCAAAAATAATATAAGAAAAATGCTCCTCGGTCATAGCAAATATTTCCGGATTCTTTTTAACCGTAAAGCTTTTTTCCGGGTCGGTCAGATCGTGAATACCTGAAACGATAAGCACAAGACCGATTACACAGCAAACTATACAAAGTATTGTAAGGCTTGAATAGATGCCATTCATAATATTCAGAAGAGCATATCCTCCAGCGACCAGAAAAAACGCTATCCCGGTAAAAAGAATTATCTTTGCCTGCTTTACGACTTCCTTGATGATGTTTCTTTTCCCATTGGGGCACCTTCTGAATTATTTTTCGATAATTGCAGAAAGTCTCTTGTTGATCTCGTCGAGGAAGGTCTCGCTGTCTACCTTTGTCTTGTTCTCGAGAGAGGAAAGGAGATAGAGGTCGCCTGTCATGATACCATCCTCGATGGTGTCGATAGTAGCCTTTTCAAGATTGTCAGCAAAAGCGCTGAGCTTATCATTTCCGTCAAGCTCGCCTCTCTTGCGCAGAGCGCCGCTCCATGCAAAGATAGTAGCAACAGAGTTGGTAGAGGTGGATTCACCCTTGAGGTACTTATAATAATGACGCTGAACAGTACCGTGAGCAGCCTCGTATTCATAGATACCGTCAGGAGAAACCAGAACGGATGTCATCATAGCCAGTGAACCGAAGGCTGTAGCTACCATATCTGACATTACATCGCCGTCATAGTTCTTGCAGGCCCAGATATATCCGCCCTCAGAACGAACAACTCTTGCAACAGCATCGTCGATAAGGGTATAGAAATAGGTGATGCCAGCTTTTTCAAATTTATCCTTGTATTCATTTTCAAATATCTCATTGAAAATATCCTTGAAGCGGTGGTCGTACTTCTTGGAGATAGTATCCTTTGTAGCGAACCAGAGATCCTGCTTCTTGTCAAGCGCAAAATTAAAGCAGGCTCTTGCAAAGCTTCCGATACTCTTGTCAACATTGTGCAGACCCTGAATGATACCGTCAGAGCCGTTGAACTGATGGATAAGCTGTCTTGTTTCGTTGCCGTCCTTGTCAGTAACGATAAGCTCAGCCTTGCTGCCCTCAGCAACGACCATTTCTGTGTTCTTGTATACATCGCCGTATGCATGACGAGCGATGGTAATAGGCTTTTTCCAGGTTGAGATATAGGGAGTGATGCCCTTTACAAGGATAGGAGTTCTGAAAACAGTACCGTCAAGAATTGCGCGGATAGTACCGTTAGGAGATTTCCACATCTGTGTAAGGTTGTACTCCTTAACGCGCTCTGCATTAGGCGTAATGGTAGCGCACTTTACAGCAACTCCGTATTTCTTTGTAGCCTCAGCGCTGTCAACAGTAACCTGATCCTTGGTCTTTTCTCTGTTCTCAAGACCGAGATCATAATATTCGCTTTTAAGCTCAACAAAGGGATTGATAAGCTTGTCCTTGATCATTGTCCAGAGCACTCTGGTCATTTCATCGCCGTCCATCTCAACGATGGGGGTAGTCATCTGAATTTTTTCCATTTTCTCCAGTCCTTTCGGTATTTTGATATATGATAAATGACAAGAGATTGTCCGTGGAGCTGAGCGCCATAGACAATCTCCGGCATTTATTATCAGCCGTTATTTCTTGTATAATCAAGCAGACCGCCTGCAAGGATTATATCTCTTGTTCTGTCGGAAAGCTCGCACAGAACCTTCATTTCCTTGCCGTTTGTCTTATTTACAAGAGTAAGCTCTTCCTTGCCTTCAGAAATAAGCTGACGTACATCCGGGAGAGAAAGCTCATCGCCCTCGCTGATGCTGTCATAATCAGCCTCGTTAACGAATGTAAGGGGAAGGATACCTGCATTGACAAGGTTAGCTCTGTGAATTCTTGCAAAGGACTTTACAACAACAGCCTTTACGCCGAGATAAAGGGGAGCAAGAGCTGCATGTTCACGGGAGCTTCCCTGACCGTAGTTCACGCCGCCGACAATAATGCTTGCGCCCAGCTTTTTAGCTCTTTCGGGGAAATCCTTATCGCATACAGTAAAGCAGTGCTGTGAAATAGCAGGGATATTGGAACGCAGGGGAAGTATCTTTGCGCCTGCGGGCATGATATGGTCAGTTGTGATATTATCGCCGACCTTGAGAGAGCAGGGAACATCAATGCTTTCAGCAAGGGGAGCAGTATCGGGGTAGGGCTTGATATTGGGGCCTCTGAGAACCTCAACGCTGTCCATTTCCTCTTCACTTGCAGGAGCGATGACCATATTGTCGTTATATTCAAACTTCTCAGGCAGGGGAATATTTACAGCATCGCCGAGAGTTCTCGGATCTGTGAATACGCCTGTTAGAGCGGAAGCCGCAGCAGTTTCAGGGCTGACAAGATAGATCTGTCCGTCTCTTGTGCCTGAGCGTCCTTCAAAGTTACGGTTGAAGGTTCTCAGTGAGATACCCTTGCTGTTAGGTGACTGACCCATACCGATGCATGGACCGCATGCACATTCAAGAATTCTTGCGCCTGCCTCAATGATATCTGCAAGAGCGCCGTTTCTTGCCAGCATATTGTAAACCTGCTTTGAGCCGGGAGCGATTGCAAGAGAAACACCGTCAGCAACAGTTTTGCCCTTGAGAATAGCAGCAACTCTCATAAGATCGAGATAGGATGAGTTTGTACATGAACCGATGCATACCTGATCGATCTTCTGAGGACCTATCTCTTCGATAGTCTTGATATTGTCAGGGCTGTGGGGACATGCAGCAGCCGGCACAAGCTTAGAAAGATCGATATCTATGACTTCATCATAAACTGCGTCAGCATCAGCAGAAAGCTCTGTCCAATCCTGCTCACGACCCTGAGCCTTCATAAACTCTCTTGTGATCTCGTCAGACGGGAAAACAGAGGTAGTTGCGCCAAGCTCAGCGCCCATGTTTGTAATAGTAGCTCTCTCAGGAACGGTAAGAGTCTTTACGCCCTCGCCGCCGTATTCAACGATCTTGCCTACGCCGCCCTTAACGGACATGATCCTCAGAACCTCAAGAATGATATCCTTTGCAGATACCCAGGGCTGAAGCTTGCCTGTGAGGTTGATTCTGACCATTTTAGGCATAGGGATATAGTAAGCGCCGCCGCCCATAGCAACAGCAACGTCAAGTCCGCCTGCGCCGATAGCAAGCATACCGATACCGCCGCCTGTGGGAGTATGGCTGTCAGAGCCGATAAGTGTTTTTCCGGGCATACCGAATCTTTCGAGATGTACCTGATGGCAGATACCGTTGCCGGGTCTTGAGAAATAGATGCCGTGCTTTTTGCAGACTGACTGGATAAAGCGATGGTCATCAGCGTTTTCAAAGCCTGTCTGGAGAGTATTGTGGTCGATATAAGCCACGCTTTTTTCTGTCTTAACTCTTGGTACACCGATAGCCTCAAATTCGAGATAAGCCATTGTTCCGGTTGCATCCTGTGTAAGAGTCTGATCAATTCTGAGTCCGACCTCACTGCCTACGGTCATATCACCGCTGAGCAGATGAGCCTTGATGATTTTCTGAGCGATTGTATAGCCCATGATCCTTCCTCCTTATTTAATATTCCAGCCGGCGCTCAGGAACATTGTTCCGGCAAGCCAAAATACTTATAAAAATTTACATCTATAATGTATGCATATATATTATCCTTCAAAATGAATAATTTGTCAATCTTTTTATGCAAAGTTGCGTATAAAAATAATGCAAACTACGCATTTTAACCAATAAAACAACGAAATTTAATTTTTTCCGATAATTATTATAAAATATTTTGAAAGTAGACTTGCATTTTCTGCTGCTTTGGAGTAATATTGAATTTAGTTGTAAAAGTATGCTCCGGTCTGATCGTTTTCATCGGCTTACCGGCTGTGGGACAGGGCGGAAAAGATAATATTCCGTATTTTCCCGGGATCTGTCATTCTGAACCTGACAGCGTGTATCAGGATGCCGCAGAGGATCGGAGAAAGCATACCCCAGAAGCAATATGCCTGATAATATCAAAAAGGAGATGATCTGAATGTTCAAGAAAAGGAAACTGGTGATCAGGATAACAGCCATAGTTCTTTGTGTACTTATAGTTCTCAGTGTATTCTCTATACTTATCGCTACCGTGAATTTCTGATCGTCATCAGAAATATTTCAGAATAAACATTTGAAACAGAGGTCAGATAAAAATGAATCTATTGTCGCTTATAAATGAAGGAATGTCCGGATTTTCAAAGGGACAGAAGCTGATTGCCGGTTTTATCACAGAGCATTATGATAAGGCGGCATTTATGACTGCATCAAAGCTTGGAAGTACCGTTGGAGTAAGTGAATCGACTGTTGTGCGTTTTGCTACAGAATTAGGATATGACGGATATCCCAAGATGCAGAAGGCAATGCAGGAGATGATAAGGGATAAGCTGACTTCGATACAGCGTATCGAGGTAACAAAAAACCGCTTCGGCAATGAAGATATTCTGTCCAGCGTTCTGAATCAGGATATCGAAAAGATCAGAAAGACCATTGAAGAAACCTCAAACGAAGATTTTGTCAATTCAGTAAAGGCAATATCAAATGCCGGAACGATCTATATTTTTGCAGTAAGAAGCTCCGCAGCGCTTGCGTCATTTCTTGGCTATTATTATTCGCTTATATTCAAGAATGTAAAGGTAATTAGCAATTACGGAGAAACAGAAATATACGAGCAGCTTTTCAGGATCTCCGAAAAGGATGTTTTCATCGGGATAAGCTTCCCGAGATATTCAAACGCAGCTGTCAAGGCAATGACCTTTGCAAGCCGCAGAGGTGCCAAGGTCATTGCCTTGACAGACAGCATGACCAGCCCGCTTTGCGAAAAGTCAGACTATGTACTTATTGCAAAAAGCGATATGGCATCCATCGTAGACTCGCTTGTAGCTCCGCTGAGCATGATAAATGCGCTGATCGTAGCAACAGTTATCGAGCTTGACGGCGAGGTAGAGGAGACCTTCACAAGTCTTGAAACCATCTGGGAAGAATATGATGTTTACAGGAACAACAGAGAGGAT
>ONNU01000254.1 GCA_900319255.1 uncultured Eubacteriales bacterium | reverse complement strand
GCCTTGATATAATAAAGCCCGTGCATACGGGAAAGAGCAAGAGAAAGAAGCTGATCGCCCTTTGCGCAGCCGCAGCGATACTGGGAATCTTCACAGTCACAGCAGCCGCTACCCACTTTTTCGGCTTTGTTGTTACCCGGAACGGAAATTATGGCCTGAACGTAAAGCTGGAGGACAGCGAGGCGCCGGCGGACAGGATCCAGAATATGAATATGGTATTCGGTTATATGCCGGATAAATACAAAAACAGCTGTGACAGCAAAAGCTGGTTCGATTATCAAAACGGAGACGAATACTTCAGCGCATGGGTTCAGAGATCTGAAAATTATGAATATGATTTCCTGAATGTCATCGAAAACTCGGAAGCTTCATATGACGGACATAAAACATTGTTTCTGACCTTCAAGGAGGCTGAAAATTCCGACAGACTGTATTATGCGTCACTCAAATATTTTGATGACTATAATTGTCTGGTGCACTGCAACTGCTCTGATAAAGAAGAGCTGATAAAGATCACCGAGAAGGTCAATGTTGAACCCGCCCCCGATGATCAGAAGCCTGCCGATCTCCGGGACGATGATGAGGCTGAGCCGGAAACATGGGCTATTAAGGAATATGAGGAAATGTATTACGGCATCATGATGGTTAATGAATATTTCGCAGGCAATATAAAGCAGGTAAAGACCGGGGAAACTATGGAATTCAGCCTTGCAGATTACGACCAGGATGCTGTTAAGCTCAAGGCAAAGGTTAATTTCTTTGAAAAGAGGGAAAATGCCGACGGGCTTGATAAAAAAGACTTTACAGATATAGGAGCAAACTATGTCTATAATTTGTTTTTCGATACTAATGGCAACCTCATAAAGGAGAAAACGGAAAAGAATTACGACGGCGCAGATGAAAACAACCTGGGTACCATAACCGAAGTTACTAACGTAAGGAATTTCTATGTTGCAGATATGGAGATCACAGCCGAGGGAGATATTGAGGATCTGAACAAGATATTCGACGCTGAGATCTATGGTCTTGACGGTAATAATTTTATAAACGATGCTGTTTATCCCTCAGGCGCAAGGGCAATGTGCATTTACAGAACGAAGCTCAATGAAGGCTTCAGCCTCAGAAAGGGCGAGACTGTCAACATAAAGGTAGGCTTCATTGCAGAGGATGATACTGCTGATACTTCATATCTGATGCTTTCAGGTATTGATGAGCCGGAGGATAATTTCCAGAATTATATGGTGAAGGTAAAAGAGTGAGGTGTTCGGCATGACAAAGGAAAAATTCTCTGATCTGATACTTGAGTGCGAACAGACAATGTACAGAGTATCAATGTCCATGCTCAGGAATGAAAGCGATTGTGAGGACGCCGTGCAGACGGCGATCCTCGCAGCCTATGAAAGGCTGTACACACTCAGACGGGAAGAATACTTCAAAACATGGCTTATCCGTATACTTATTAATGTATGCAATAAGCAGCTGAAATTCAGGAGCAGACATACCGAGCTGAATGATGAACATGAAGCGAAAAGTACAGACACAAGCAGCGATGTACGATATGCGATAGAAAAACTGCCCGAAAAGATAAGACAGGCGGTCGTACTGTATTATATAGAGGGATTTTCGGTGGGGGAAGTAAAGCAGATAATGAAGATCCCTGAGGGAACAGTTAAAAGCAGGCTGGCAAAGGGAAGAGAGCTTCTGAGGGAAGAGCTGAAGGAACGGTGAGGGATCAATCGCCTCCGCAGATAATATCAGCAAAAGAGAATTTGAGAGCCTTGCCCCTCCGGGGGAAGGCTTTGCCATGTTATTTCCATGCCGAAGCTAAAGCTGACAGGATCGGTATTAACAAGGTGAGGCAAGGAACGTGGTGCGGCATTTGTCGAGATGTCGATTTTAACCCGATTTGCCAAAGCCACTGACCAACAATTTTCCATTTTCAATTCATTTTAATTCCACTTTCCAAATTCCAACCACTATAAACTATTTATCAACCGCGGCAAGCTGTTTGTGTAAAATATTTCTGGGACTTTTCGTAGAAGTTGGCTGAGGATAATTTCATTTACTCTTACTATCCAAGTATAACACGCGAGAGCGAAAGTAAAGCTTGGTCAGACCTGCCCCCGCGATCTTGACAGCGGCGGCACGCCGTCGGCAAGCTGGAGACGGTTGATAAATTTGTGATCCTGTTGTATAATAGATAATATCGAAAGGGAAGAAGCAGGAGGAGCCGGAATTGAAAACAGTGGTTGTATATGGACAGAATCATAAGGGCAGTACCTATCATATAGCGCATGAGCTTGCTGAAAAGCTGGGGGGAGAGATAAAGGAGTTTTTTCTGCCGAGGGATTTCGGGGAATTCTGCTGTGGCTGTACAAAATGCTTTACCGACAGCGAAACAAAATGCCCGCATTATGAAAAGCTTACGCCTGTTACTAATGCATTGGATGGGGCAGATGTGATCATTCTGGCAAGCCCGGTCTATGTTTATCATGCGTCAGGAGCAATGAAGGCTTTCCTCGATCATTACGGCTACCGCTGGATGGTGCATAGACCGGAGGAAAGAATGTTCGAAAAACAGGGCGTGTGTGTCAGTACCGCCGCCGGCGCAGGAATGAAAAGCACCAATAAGGATATGGCAGACAGCCTGTTTTTCTGGGGCGTGCCCAAAATATATAATATTGGCGTGGCTGTAAGGGCTACGAACTGGAACGGCGTAGACGAAAAGACCAGGCAGTCGGTGGAACGTAAAATTGATACTGTCGCATCAGTTATCAGAAGAAGATATCAAAAGGGTAATATCAGACCGGGAATTAAAACCATAGGCTTTTTCAATATCATGCGTATGCTGCAGAAAAATGGATGGAATGAAAAGGATGTGGAATACTGGAGGGAAAAGGGCTGGCAGGATAAAAAGCGGCCGTGGAAAAAATAAAAATCAGGAAAGGAAAGAGATCATTGGAGATAATTGATAAAAGAGTTGATAACGGAAAAGCCTTTGACTGGGGGAGAACCTCGGAGAATTATGCAAAATACAGGGATATCTATCCGGAGGTGTTCTATGAAAAAATAGCAGAGCGGGGACTTTGCGTGAACGGACAGAAAATACTGGATCTCGGCACAGGTACAGGCGTGCTGCCGAGAAATATGTATAAATACGGCGCAAAATGGACAGGCGCTGATATTTCGGACAATCAGATCGAAAAGGCAAGGGAAATGTCAAAGGGGACAGATATAGAATATTTTGTTTCCCCTGCTGAAAAGCTTTGCTTTGATGACGGAGCTTTTGATGTGATAACAGCCTGTCAGTGCTTCTGGTATTTTGACCATGAGAAAATTGCGGATAAGCTTTACAGCTGGCTCAGACCCGGAGGACGGCTGCTACTGCTTTATATGGCATGGCTGCCCTATGAGGATAATATCGCAGGCGAAAGCGAAAAGCTTGTGCTGAGATATAACCCCGGCTGGACAGGCGCAGGGGAAACCAGACATCCTATTGATATTCCGGAATGTTATAATAAGTATTTTGAGCTGAAATACCATGAGGAATATGAGACAAAGGTGCATTTCACCCGTGAAAGCTGGAATGGAAGAATGAAAGCCTGCCGCGGTGTGGAGGCTTCGCTGACAGCGGAGGAAACAGCGCAATGGGAAAAAGAACATATTGCGCTGCTGAAAAGAATAGCTCCGGAGGAGTTTGATATCCTGCATTATGCAGCAATGGCGGAGCTTGTCAGAAAAGCATGAATATTTTTTTCGCTCAGGTCTGTGCAAAGGGCTTGGGCGAAATTTTTATAAAAGCAAAAGTTTCGCCGGACTATGCAAAGGTTGCGGGGAATGGGAAGGAAGAAGTAGATAAAAAAATGATCCCGGTTCTGATAGTTATTTCTTATATCCTGCCTTTATACGACTGCTGGCTTCTTCCAGGACAGCGGCTTTGCCGCTGCGGACAAAAGAGGAGAACCACAAGAGGTGGAAACCAAATTCCCCTATATTACACGAATAAACAATCAGAAAAAATTTTTAAAAAAAATGCACCCGCCGCCAAAGCAGCGGTGTTATTATTAATGAAAGCGCTTTACAAAGGAAATAAATGCTGCAGATACTTCTGCAAAGGAGGTTGCAAAGAAATATGGATAAGCTGAAAAATCAGGATGAGGCTCATGCATCCGTTGAAGCTCTGGCACAGAGAATAAAGAAGGGCGATGAGACGGCACTTGAGGAGGTAACAAGAAAATTCACCCCGCTGGTGTCCACCATAATTTCAAATATCGCCGGAGGCTGCTTCGGCACGGAGGATCTGGAAGAGGTGACAGCTGATACCTTTATTACACTGTGGTATAACCGGAAACGGATACAGACCGATAAGCTGAAAGGCTTCATCTGCTGCATAGCCAAGAATAAGGCAAAGAACAAGATCAGAAGCAACCTGCGGCATCAGAAGGTGGTCAGCATTGATGAAATGGATTTCGAGAGTGATCTTGACGTACCGCAGAAGATAGATGACAGATCGCTGTCGGAGGCTCTGATAAAAGCTCTTGACGAGATCGGTGAGCCGGATAAGGAGATAATAATAAGACACTATTATTACTACCAGTCATCGACTATCATCTCAGAGAAAATGCAGATGAATGCCGATACAGTAAAGTCCCGCATCAGACGGGCAAGAGAAAAATTAAAGAAGCTGCTTACAGAGAGGGGATATAAAAAATGAAAAAGAAATTTGCATTTGATTCAGTGGAATATGATCCGTCAGATATAAACGAAAGCACAATAACAGAGGATAACGGTGTAGATACAGAAAGGGTAGTGAGCAAAGTGATGACAGCAGTAAAAACAGGAAGAAAGACATCAGCTTATTCAAAGAGAGGCATCATCGGTGTGGCAGCGGCTATCGCAGCAGTTGCAGCCATCGGAACAGTTTCAGTAGGAGCAGTCGGAGGCTTCAATCAGGTATTCGGCAACTGGTTCGCAGGCGAGCCTAAGTACGGACTTTTCCCCGGCGACAATATCTCATGCTCCAGCGATAAGAAAGATATCGACTTCAAGGGTATTTCCGGCGACGATAATTTTGTAGGCGCAGCATTCTCCATAAAGAACAAGGACGGCAGCTCATTTGTTGACAGCGGAGACGGAACCTTCGTAATATACGGTTCAAACGATATCTCAGTTACCGAGTCCCCTGTTTCCATGCTTTTCGGTCATGATATCAACAGAGGCGGCAGCGTATGGTACAGACTTGAGGACAAGGACACCATCGGAGTTACAGCTCTCTACAGCGATGCCTGCGCTCATCTCAAGGGCGAAAGAATGACCATCAAGGAGGAAAAGCTCTATGTATACCATCTTGATAAGGTAATAGGCGGAGTTGAAAACAGCTTTGATGACCTTACAGAAAAATACAAAAACGAGATGAAGCAGAACCAGACAGTATTCATGTATTCCGCAAGCGGAGCATATGAGGACAACAAATATTACATTGCGACCGAGTATATAATCCCCGTTGACTTTGAGCTGAGCGTAACGCTGAATTACAAGACCACCACAAGAGAGATCGACCTTGCCGACGGAAAACAGCTTTCCATGAACGATGTTGACATGACCATCAATAATGTCAAGGCTAATTCCTTCGGCATGACCGTAAATGCAACAGTAGGCGCGATCCCCTTCCCCGCAATCCCCAATGTAGAGGGCTTGTCGGAGCTCGACGCAATGATGGCAGACCATGAATACATCGAAAAGGTAAACTCACTGGGCTTCGGCATCCAGTTTGATATCACCATGAAGGACGGAAGCAAGCTCACCGCAAAGAGCGACAGCAGACTTATTGAAAGCAACAGTGAAACCAGCTCAACAGGCGATCTCAACTGCACATACATGAAGGACGGCAAATTCGCAGCCATTGACCCGGATGAGATCGAAACTGTAACAGCAAAGGCTATTCCGTTGGAGAACTGATAAACAGTCTTGATAAAAGCTGAACAAAAGAGAAGCCGCAGAACGGAGCTATTTCGTTCTGCGGCGACTTTTTTGAATTGTCTGATAATAGAAAGTGTTGTTTCGCTTTAATGCTCTATGGCATACTTATTTAGTATTTCTACTTTGGTGAGTCAAAAGGTGGAAACCACAAGGGGTGTCCCCCTTGAGTTTTCCACCTTTTGCAATCCCCTTTCCTTAACCCCCTTGGCAAGCCGGACTTTAATGACTAAGAGTTGGTATTGTTCGTAGCTTAACAAAAAAATTCTGTTGCAGTAAATCAAATGGCTGAGAAGGTATAATTACTAATCAACTCACCACAACGATCCTCCGCGCGTTGGACAGAAAGCAGAAATCCGATAATTTTTCCCCACGTGGAACGAACCCGGGGGGAGATAAGGAAAGGGGATTTCAAAAGGGGAGACCGGCGTGCCGCCGGTGTCACAATTGTCTTAGCGTATGTTCTTGAAATGCTGAACATTCCCAATCAGCTTAGTATACTCTGATTTCAAACAAATAGGGGGCGCAGCCCACCTCTTGTGGTTCTCCTCTTTTGTC
>ONNU01000255.1 GCA_900319255.1 uncultured Eubacteriales bacterium | reverse complement strand
TTTTATATAAAATGACAGTTTTTTACAAACGAATACAGCACAAGCAAAACACCTGTGCTGTAATAGTTTTCAATCATTATTCAGACCTTCCGACAGCGACCTGATCTGTTCCTCAGAAAAACCCTTCTGACGCATTAACTGCAAATATTCAGCCTTTAATTCTGCTCTGCCCTCAGCTCTGCCCTCAGCTCTGCCTTCAGTTCTGCCTTTAGCAATGCCAATAGCTTCACCTTCTGCTCTGCCTTTAGCTATGCCAATAGCTTCACCTTCTGCTCTGCCTTTAGCTATGCCAATAGCTTCACCTTCTGCTCTGCCTTCACGCCTTGCACCGCCTAATGCGGTCGCTTCATCATGCAGTCTTTTTTCACGGTAAAAAGCTTCCCAGCGTATTTTTTCATCCGCACTGAGTTCCCTGATCTTTACAATTGTATTCTGAACCTCTGGAATATTTGTCGTACTCTGCAATGCCATAAGATCACCCTCCGTTTCTGCATTTATCAGATTTAACCAATCCTCCATGCGTCTGTTCTTCCTGAATTTACTCAACTTGCGAAGCTCAAAAAAATGTATAGCAAACTTGTCTGTAAGCTGTTCTTTCCGGCTGCTTTCAAGTATTTTGAAATGAGAATGATAATCGTCACAATCAAACAAATTGAAATTTATGATATTAATGCATATAGTCTGTTTAAGCTCGCCGTATTCATCACCGGGTCGAAGATCATCGCTGTATAGCTTTGCCCAGTAAAACAACGTCCTCTCTTTGAAAAATGGTTCACTGTTGACCTGCATTTCTATATTGATTATCCTGCCGTCAACGTCTAATTTCAGGTCAAGACGGCTGAATTTCTGATCTATATATTCCGGGGCAAGCTCAACATTGCTGAAATAGATGGCTTTTATGCTTTCACGAGGTATTTCAAGCAGATCGGACAGAAAAGCAGCAATAATATCTTTGTTTTTTTCATTTCCAAAAACACGCTTGAAAATGATATCAAGTTTAAGCTTTACTATCTTTGTATCCTTGTCCATATATTAACACCCTCCTGACGAATACTTACTATATATATTATAACATACAAAAGGAATAAATCAACACAAAAATAAAAAACTGCCCTCCCTCGAAAAACAAGGAAGAGCAGCCTGTAAAATTATTATTTCATTGCTTCTTCAACAGCAACTGCACATGCAACTGTTGCGCCTACCATGGGGTTGTTGCCCATGCCGATAAGACCCATCATTTCAACGTGTGCGGGAACGGAAGAAGAACCTGCAAACTGTGCATCGGAATGCATACGTCCCATAGTATCTGTCATACCATAGGAAGCAGGACCTGCAGCCATGTTATCAGGATGGAGTGTACGGCCTGTGCCGCCGCCTGATGCAACTGAGAAATACTTCTTGCCTGCATCTGTACGCTCCTTCTTATATGTACCTGCAACAGGATGCTGGAAACGTGTCGGGTTAGTGGAGTTACCTGTAATGGAAACGTCAACATTTTCCTTCCACATGATAGCAACGCCCTCTACAACGTCATTTGCGCCGTAGCAGTTAACCTTTGCACGAAGACCGTCAGAATATGACTTGCGGAATACTTCCTTTACTTCGCCTGTAGCATAGTCCATCTCTGTCTCAACGTGTGTAAAGCCGTTGATTCTTGCGATGATCTGTGCAGCGTCCTTGCCAAGACCATTGAGTATAACTCTGAGGGGCTTTTTACGAACCTTGTTAGCCTTCTCAGCAATACCGATAGCACCCTCAGCAGCAGCAAATGACTCATGACCTGCGAGGAATGCAAAGCACTCTGTATCCTCTTCAAGGAGCATCTTGCCGAGGTTGCCGTGGCCAAGACCAACCTTACGCTGATCGGCAACTGAACCAGGGATACAGAAGGACTGGAGTCCTTCACCGATAGCAGCAGCAGCGTCAGCAGCTCTTGTGCAGCCCTTCTTAATAGCGATAGCACAGCCTACTGTATAAGCCCACTTTGCATTCTCAAAGCAGATAGGCTGGATGCTTTCAACCAACTTATAGATATCAAGACCCTTTTCTTTGCAGATATCTGCACATTCCTCGATGGAATTAATACCATATTCTTTGATTACGGCAAGGATCTGTTTTTCTCTTCTGTCATATGATTCAAATAATGCCATTGTACAAATCCTCCTTATTCTTTTCTCGGGTCAACAAACTTAACAGCGTCAGCAACTCTGCCGTACTGTCCCTGTGCCTTCTCGAAAGCCTTGTTTGCGTCATCGCCAGCCTTGATGAAGTCCATCATCTTACCGAAGTTTACGAACTTATAGCCGATGATCTCGTTTTCTTCATTAAGAGCAAGATCTGTTACATAACCGTCTGTCATTTCAAGATAACGGGGACCCTTTGCAAGAGTACCGTACATTGTACCGATCTGTGAACGCAGACCCTTACCAAGATCCTCAAGTCCTGCACCGATCACAAGACCGCCCTCTGAGAAAGCAGACTGTGAACGACCGTAAACGATCTGGAGGAAAAGCTCTCTCATAGCTGTGTTGATAGCATCACATACGAGGTCTGTGTTAAGAGCTTCAAGAATAGTTCTGCCGGGGAGGATCTCAGAAGCCATAGCTGCGGAATGGGTCATACCTGAGCAGCCGATGGTCTCAACGAGACATTCCTGGATAACGCCCTCCTTGACATTGAGTGTCAGCTTACATGTACCCTGCTGAGGAGCACACCAGCCGATACCGTGTGTAAAGCCGGAAATATCCTTGATTTCCTTAGCCTTTACCCACTTAGCTTCTTCCGGAATCGGAGCAGCGCCGTGAGCTGCGCCCTGAGTAACAGGACACATAGTTTCAACTTCATGTGAATAAACCATTTAGAAAACTCCTTTCTATTTTTAAGCAAAATTTCTTTTGCAGCTTTATGAAATAAAGCCATTGATATTCGATGCAGTCCTTACAGACAAAAATACATCATAAGTAAATATAACATATTTTCCGCCGGATTTCAATACAATTTAAGTTAATTTTTCTAAGCAAAATATTATTTTTGCTATTCATACAAAAGACAGGATATCAGATCTCAGGGCTGGAAAATTTTTCCGGAAATGCTGCGGCTGGCACATCAACGGAAAATGAATAATTTATTCAAACTATTGGTTTTTCAGTAGGATATCATATAATATATTTCAGAACGATGTTGGTTACTCATCTTAAGGTTGTGCTTCGCTGCCGTCTGATCATCACATCAGGAGAATGCGACTGAAAAGTAACAGAAATCTTGAGCGGTTGCGTAGAGTAATCGCTCATTTTTCATATCAGGAGAGAAAAAATGGATATTGATTTTACCTGAATCCGTGAAACTGACATCTCCGCTGCGGATTAAAAAAGGGAATACGTTGTTCAACTTTAATGCCCTGAATAATGCTTCATTAGTATTTCTGCTTTGGTGAGACAAAAGGGGAGAACCTTAAGAGGGGAGCGTCAGCCACCCTCTTAGTAAAATAACCTCTCAGTAACGCCTTACAGCGTAACCGGGAAGTTAATTATATATTTTTCAGTCTTCAGTTTTCATTCAGCCCGGCTCAGCCGGGCGCTCATCATCCCCACTCTCTGACAGCATCGTTGTAATACTGGATGAGGACAGGCTTTGTTAGGCTGTTAATTTCCACGTCATCAGCTTTTTCGTCCTTGCCGAATAAAAACATCGAGGGAAGATTTTCCTCTGTGATATATCTTGTATCAGCCGGAAGCTCATGGTGCTTTTTCAGCTCCCCTGCGCACGCCATATTGAAGCCCCAGTCTCCGAAGGCAGGAACCTGGAGATGAAAGCCCTTGACATTCAGACCCTCGCTGGCGATGGTCTTGTTTATGCACCAGTAGGCTTTTTTAGCATAATAGGGGCTTGTGGACTGTACATTCAAAATGCCGTTCTTTGTGAGATGGTTTGCGCAAAGACGGTAGAATACGTTTGTGTAAAGCTTGTTCAGGGTAACATTGTTGGGGTCGGGAAGGTCAACGATAATGACATCATAGCGATCCTTGCTGTTTTCAAGGAATTTGTAGGCATCATTGTTGATGACCCTGACTCTTTCATTTGTGAGAGAATTGCCGTTTACCGAGGTGATCTGCGGTTCGGTGCTGCAAAGATCGGTTATGCCCTTGTCAAGGTCGACAAGGGTTATCTTTGTATCCGGGTATTTCAGCAGCTCCCTCGCCGCAAGTCCGTCTCCCCCGCCAAGTATCAGAATGTTTTCATGCTTTTCAGCATATGCGAGAGGGATGTGTACCAGGGCTTCATGATAACGGTATTCGTCCATTGTCGAGAACTGACAGTTGCCGTCGATATAAAGTCTCAGATCGTCCTTATGCTTTGTAAGGACGATCTTCTGATATTCTGTCTGCTCGGAAAGGATCACTCTGTCACGGTACAGCCCGTTTTCAATAAGACTGCCGATATTCTCCGCGAAGATCATTCCGAAAATCATGCAGCACAGAAGTACCACAACGATAATACGGTAAACAAGCGCATCCTTCAGCTTGCTTTTGTATTTGAAAACGATAAGGGTTGCCGCTGTAAGATTCAATGCGCCGGAAAGAAAGCAGGTCGCAAAATATCCGAAGGACGGCAGCAGAAGCATGGGAAATGCCACCGACCCGATGAGACCTCCGATATAGTCAAAGGAAAAGATCGAGGATAAGGTCACACGAAGCTCTTTTCTGTCCTCTTCGATTATTCTTGTAAGAAGCGGTATTTCAAGACCTGCCAGGGTGCCGATGGAAAGAATCTCAAGATACATCACTATCTGATACGAGGTCAGATAAAGATGCGCAAGAAACAGCACAAGGGAACAGGTTCCGCCGATAATGCCTATACCTATCTCAACTCTTGCAAACCAGCCCCAGAGATCCTTTTTAATGAACTTTGACAAAAAGGATCCCAGACCCAGCGCAAACATATAAAGACCGATAGTGACCGAATACTGCAGGGTGGAATCGCCTGCAAGATAGGAGCTTACTGCGCTGATTATCAGCTCGTATACCATTGAACAGCCGGATATTATCAGCGTTGTAAGCATAAGCAGGCGGTATTCCCTGCCGGGGGATTTTTTATCTGAGGCGTCCTTTTTCTTTGCAAAAAGACTCATTATACGATCACTCCGCTGATAACGAGAGCCAGACCGATAAAGATACCTGCAACCATAATGCCGGCTGCGGTATTGCCGTTATCTATCTCATCATTGATCTTATACTGCTTTCTGTCCAGCAGGCGCTTGATAAGATAGCCCAGCATAAAGAATACGATACCGATAGCAAAGTATATCAGGCTGCCGAGAACTCCGCCCCAGAGTGTTTCCTTTGCAATAATGGATTCTGTTGCGGGGGATGAAATAGCCGCTCTCAGAAGCAGACCTACGCCGATATTGATACCTGCGGAAACGAAACCGATAGCCTGGTTGCCCTTTTTGATCTCCTCCGGGAAGGAACAGGGAATAATAAGGTCAATGAGCCAGTTTCCGAAAAACATAAGAATGATACCAAGACATGAATAAATACATACGTCAAGAATATCCCATAAAAGATTTATCATATTGAAAAACTCCTTTCAGTTTAAAATGTTCTTTGCATTTTTTCAGAATTTGTTTTCATACATCATTTACCGCTGCTGATACCTCCGCCGGAGGATCTGCGGGTACGGACGCTTGACTGTCTTATGCTGTTTGAATATGTATGATAGCTGTTGCCTGAATCATAGCTGATATCGCTGTCACTGTAGGATGAATAGCCTGATGTTGTGCCGCTGTATCTGCTGGTATCACTGGTGTAGCCCAGGGTTCTGTAGAACCGGCGGTAATATCTTCTGGTATGTGTAGTACCGTGATAGATCTCATTATCAGTGGAATACGCATATTTACGTCCGGAGACCTGTACCAGTATCTGCTCATTATCCTGCGACTGATATATAAGGCAGTATTCATTATCTGTCAGGATAGCTATTGAATTATCTGAATCCTCTGTATTCTGCTGTACATAGGAGGTCTTTCCGTCAATAGCCTTGATGATATCCTTGGCTGTTGCATCAACATTTGCAAAGCCGGAGCTGTACACATTAGCCTTATCCTGTTCCTGATCGCTGCCGGTTATGGAGGTCTCAAATGTATAGCTGCTGCTGTCATTGAGATGGGATTCGATGCTTGTGGGGAAAAGAACTCCTGCCAGCAGCGAAACAAGGGGTATGCCCACCACTAAAACGATCGCCAGTATTATACATACAGCAATTGCGCCTCCCACCTTTTTCGAGACGGTGCCGCCTGAAAAATTACCTATTGAATGAGGCTCGGATCTCTGGAAAAGAATTTCATCCTCATCAAGATAATATCCCTGAGAATACTCCGGTCCATCGCACCAGACTTCCTTTGAAAAGATCTTTTCCTCTGTGGAATCCTCATATTCAAAGAAATTGACATATTCGCCGGAATCCACATCAACATCACCCATCCGGCTTACCACAACAGCCCTGCCGCTGTCAACGAGATTGAAGCCATACGGCTCGGTGGAAATATTCGTCATCCATGATATGGAATATTCCTTGAAGGTCTCGTCAATGCTCAGCCATGCCTCGCCCTGACCGGATGTGGATCTCATCCTGTATTCGTCCCAGTAGCAGTTATCCGCCTGATTCATGAAGGTGATCCTGCCTATAATGCGGTATTCAGATTCTTCTACGGTGATAATATCTCCTACTGCAAATTTCATCTGTTTTCACCTCCTGTCATTCTGATTTATCATAAACAGCAAATCCTTTTATTGCTTCCATACAGATCATCAGATGTCTGCGGAAGTTTTCCACGGATATGCTTTCATCTGCGTCATGGATATGCGTTTCATCTCCGGGGAATGTGGGTCCGAATGCAACTCCGCAGTTATTAAGCGTTCTTGCATAGGTTCCGCCGCCTGTGGAATAAAGCTCCGGCTTCTCCCCCATCACCTTTTCATACGCCTGCGAAAGTATCCTTACCACAGGAGAATCCTTTTCCATCGACAATGGAAGCTCATGCTCCATAAGCTTTGTTTTCAGTCCGTCGATAGCTGCGCGCTGTCTTATTTTGCGGAGTATCCCGCCGCTGTCTGCCGAAACAGGATAGCGTATATCAAGATATGCCTTGCATACCGTTTCGTCAATATCTACTCTGCCAAGATTTACCGTAAGGCTGCCGCTTTCCAGATCCGAGCAGGCAATACCCAGAGAGCTTCCGTCAAGCTCCAGACCTATGGCATCATCAATGAAGCTGCACAGGCTGCCCAGCGCAAATTCTCCGAAATTCGCTGCAAGTATCTTTATCAGCACTGCGGCAATATTCAGACCCTGTTCAGGAGTTGAAGCATGGGCTGCTTTTCCTCTTGCTTCGATATGAAGTCCATCCTGTGTGAAGATAAAATCATAATCTCCGGGTCTTGCATCAGCAAAACGGCGAAGCTGGCTTTCCTCCGGTTCGGTACAATCCACCAATGCATAGGCTTTTGCGGGAACTGCGTTGATAGCATTTCCGGAATGAAGCTCTGTCAGTATCGTACCGTCATGTGAAGGAGCGCTGATCTCCAGATGCATGATACCCTTTTCGCTTACGCATATACCGTAATCGGAATCGGGAGTAAACGCCATATCGGGCATTTTTTCGCTTGCAAAATAGCTTTCCATATCGTGCATACCGATCTCCTCGGCAGCGCCCACAATGATCCTTATTTTTCTTTTTGGCACAATGCCGCTGTCTTTGAGGGCTTTCAGGCAATAAAGCGCAGCCACAGCCGAGCCTTTATCATCAACAACGCCTCTGCCGAAAAGCCTGCCGTCCTTTTCCGTAAGAGCAAACGGCTCCGTACTCCAGCCATCCCCCGCAGGAACAACATCGACATGCGCAAGCACAGCTGCGATCCCGCTGCCCTCGCCGTATTCGATATGACCGGCGATATTGCTTATTTTTTTGACCTCAAAGCCCATTTCAGACGCTTTTCCAAGAATATATTCCAGCGCCTTTTCCGGCATTTCGCTGCCCTCACAGGAAACAGAACGGATAGCCACAAGCTCACCGAGATCATGCTTTATATCCTGATAATAGTCAAGTATATTCTTTTCCTCTGCCATATTTACTGCCTCCTTTGAAATCCGTATCCTCTATCATTTATTGATAATAGTCTTATCAATAATAAAGCGGGGACGGTGTTTGCTTTCGCTGTAGATCTTTCCTACATATGTGCCCACGATACCGATAGCAAGCATCTGTATGCCCCCCAGGAACCATATCGAACACATTATCGAAGCCCAGCCTGCCACGCTGCTACCGGTAAAGAAAGAGATCAAAGCGTATACAAAGAATATTACGCTGAGCAGGCATATGATTATTCCCATATTTGAAATTATTTTCAGCGGCTTTACGCTGAATGAGGTAATGCCGTCAACCGCAAATTTGAGCATTTTTTTCAGCGGGTACTTTGATTCCCCCGCAAATCTTTCGCTTCTCTCATAATAAACATAATCGCTGCGGAAGCCGATAAGCGGCACAATGCCCCTGAGAAAGAGATTGACCTCCTTATATTCAGCAAGAGCCTCCAGCGCTCTTTTGCCCATAAGTCTGTAATCCGCATGATTATACACTATATCCACGCCCAGCATTGCCATGAATTTATAATAGCCCTGAGCCGTTCCTCTTTTGAAGGCTGTATCCTTATCGCGGCTGCTTCTTACGCCGTACACGACCTCACAGCCCTCCTGATATTTTCTGATAAACTCATCTATCGCCCCGATATCGTCCTGCAGGTCAGCGTCAAGAGATATCGCGCAGTCACATTTGCCCTTAGCCGTCATAAGTCCGGCAAGCAGCGCATTCTGATGTCCTCTGTTACGGCTGAGCTTTACGCCGCCTATATATTTATTATCCCTGCTGTACTGTACGATCATTTCCCAGGTCTTATCCTTACTACCGTCATCCACAAAAAGCGCCCTGCTTTTTTCAGACGCAAGACCGTTATCAATAAGCTCATTAATCTTTTCCGAAAGTCTTTTCACCGTTTCCGGAAGTACCTCTTCTTCATTATAACACGGAATCACAAAATACACCACAGATTTATTATTATTTTCCATAATCAAACCGTCCTTTTTATTCTCTGTCCATATGCAATATAATCAAAATCATCCATAATAAATAATATCACAATCCGCCCGAAAAATCAATAAACAGAGGGGATTGATATTAGATTATAGATTAATAGATTATAGTTTATACCTGAATCCGTGAAACTGACATCTACGCTGCTGGCTGGAAAAGGGAATCGGTTGTTCAACTTTAATGCCCTGAGCCATGCTTCATTAGTATTTCTACTTTGGTCAGTCAAAAGGTGGAAACCACAAGGGGTGTCCCCCCTTGAGTTTTCCCCCTTTTGGAAACCCCTTTCCTTAACCCCCTTGGCAAGCCGGACTTTATTGACTAAGAGTTGGTATTGTCGGAAGCTTTACAAATCTTTCTGATACAGATAGCAAAAGTCCGGATTACCTCACCATACCAATCCTCTGCGCGTTGGACAGAAAGCTGAAATTCGATATAACCCACCCACGTGGAGCGAACCCGGGGGGAGATAAGGAAAAGGGATTTCAAAAGGGGAGAACCTTAAGAGGGGGGGCGCAGCCCACCTCTTGTGGTTCTCCTCTTTTGTC
>ONNU01000257.1 GCA_900319255.1 uncultured Eubacteriales bacterium | reverse complement strand
TTCCCAGTATCGCTGCGGCTGCGCAAAGGGCGATCAGCTTCTTTCTCTTGCTCTTTCCCGTATGCACGGGCTTTATTATATCAAGGCTGTCAAGAGTTTCGGTAACTCTGTTATGAAAGCTCTCCGGAGCCTCCGGGTATGCGTTTCTAAGCTTTTCTTCGTCAAATTTTTTCATAAATATCGCTCCCTTTCGGTTTATTCATTAATTAGATACTTTAACAGGGTGATCGGTTCATTATATTAAAAAAATTTTTTTCTGAAAAGCCCTGCGCCCACTCAGCCCCTGCGCATTACCAAAAAAAAGCCGCCGGGATCAGCCGGCAGCTCGTTTTTTTTATCTCATTGCAGCATTATTCCTGCGCTGAGTCTGATTCGGTTTTATCAGCTATTGTGCTTTTTCTTTGCAGCGATCAGAACAGCAAAGGCTGAAACTGCTGCAAGAACTGCTACGGCAGCAAACGGTGTTGCATCTGCTGTCTTGACACCCTGATCTGTAGTTGCTGTAACTGTTGATGTCTGGGTTGTCGTGGTAGTAGTTGTTGTTGTTGTGCTTGTAGTTGTTGATGTTGTACTTACTTTGCTTACAGTAGAAACATCGGAGGTAGTACCTGACTGCTCTCCAGAAGTTGTGGAAACCTCTGATGTCTCGCCGGATACCTCGCCGGATGTCTGAGATATTTCGCCTGACTCATCGCTTGACTCAGTTTCTGAAACGTCTGATGATTCCTCGGATGACTCCTGTGAAGACTCCTGGCTGGATTCCTCCTCGCTTTCCTGGGGACGCTCGAAGGTCTGAACTACTCTCAGCTCCTCACCGCCGTCATAATATCCCACATCATAGTAATCATTGAGGAAGCCGTCTCTTGCGGGAACCTGGCTCTTGCCTGCGCCGTTATTGAAGATGACCATGATATTCTTGCAGTCCTTGAATTTCTCAGGGAACTCATAGGTGAACAGACCGTTGCCTGCATCTGTCATTGCAACGCCCGGCCAGTCTCCGTTATTGATGACAGTACCGCGTGTGGTAAGCTCATCATAAACATAAGCGTTTACAGTATCCCAGTTTTCGGTGGAATTATCAAAGATAACGCCGCCCTTTGTAAGCTGGGGAAGGTTCTTTGTTACCTTCTTTGAATAAACATATTCAGCTGTTACTTCGTCGCCTGCGGGAGTAAAGCCCTTGAGTGTAAGAACGACATCTGAGCCGCCCTCAGCCTCTGCGCCGATGGTGATAATCTGACCGTCTGTGAAGTTGTACACACCGTTGTCATAGTTCAGAGTATATGTAGTATCCTCTACGCCGATAGCTCTGAGTGTTACATTCATAGAGCCCTCGAAGGTTGTTCCTGTTTCAGGAGAAGCTTCAACTCTGTTTGCGAAGGGTGAATTATAAACAACAGCGATACCTGTGCTTCCTACAGTACCGGTGATGGTATTTCCGGTTACAGTAAATGTATTGCCTGTTACCTCATCAACATAAGTGCCTTCGGGAACATAGCTGTTGACATTTTCTACAGTTACTTCTTTATTTCCGCCGCTGCCGAGAACGATAACTGCGCCCACGCCCTGACGGGTGACAACGGAGGTATTATCGGTCACTCCATAAGCATCAGCTGCGCTGCCTGCGATATTATGGAAGTGGTTGACTGCTGCAACCTCAGCGGATGTGAAGTGCATGCTGCCCTTCTTTGTGAACATCATCTGATCCGGGATGGAATTCAGCGGACGTGAAAGATAAAGTGAAACCGCATTTCTTGCAGTAGCCACAGCGTAAGCTCTGTCAACATAGTTCTGATCTACACCGTTTGAGCCGGAGTTATAATCATTAGCGTATGTATCATGGCTCTCGCCCCAGTATACCAGCTTATCGGAGGAAATACCCTTGCCTGTCCAGTTGCCGTCAGCAGTAGGTGCGTTGCCGTTTTTGAACTTTGCAAGCATATCATCGCCGTAGCGGTTATCTGTGATATTCATGATGCTTACATATTCCTTCATGGTGTTTTCAGCATCTGTGCCGCCCGGTGTGCCCAGGATCTCACCATAATGGAACAGTGAATTATTTGTTACCTGTGTCCAGAATTCGCAGTTTTCACTGGGAAGAGCAATATGCTTTGCAGCATCCCAGCGTATACCGTCAACGCCCAGACTTTCAAGCTTTTCGATATAAGCCTTTGCAGAGGAGATAACTGTGCTGTCCTCAGACTTGATATCGCCGTATGCGCCAAGGTCATACATTGTAACAGCAGTTCTGGTAGAATCGCTTACCTTTTTGCCTGTATTGTGCCAGTAAGCATCCTGCTCGAAGGGACTCTGGAGCTGATCTCTGTTATTGCCTGCCAGATGGTTTGCAACAACATCCACAACGACCTTGATTCCGTATCTGTCAGCCTCTTCACAAAGGCTTCTCAGCTCTTCCTCACCGCCGAGACCTGTATCCTTGATCTCAAATCCGAGGGGCTGATATACCCAGTACCAAACACCCTGCTTCGGGCTGCCCTGAAGCGGAGAAGTCTGAACGCTGGTAAAGCCTGCCTTTGCGATATTAGGAAGCTCAGCCTTGATATCCTCGAGCTTCCAGTTGAAGCAATGAAGGATAGTACCGTCTTTAACGCTGTCTGCAAGAAGATAATCGGGTTCAGCTGCAGCAACATTATTATTTGCAGATGCCAGTCCGATGCCGGCAAATGCCGAGAAAGTAAGAGCAGCCGCTAAAGAGATGCCGACAACTCTTTTTCTTGCCGAATTCATTTCCATGTTCTTCACACTCCCATATGCTCTGCATTACGCAGAAAAATTATTTATCAGATATCAGCCCGGCTCCATATTCAGCGAAGCGGTCGGAACTCCGCCTTATTATTCGCCTCCGGAAACTCCGAGCCATATATACTAACAACTATTTTATCATAAAGCTTAAAACATTTCAAGACATCTGACAACATTTTACAGCTTTTTTCAGTAAAACAGCTTCACAGAAATATCATTCCTCTCCCCTTTTCTCTGCGCATAAAACAAGGGGCTGTCGCACAAAGAAAGCGGCAGCCCCCTTTTTGACCCACCAAAGCAGAAAAACCAATGAAGCATGGCTCAGGGAAATAAAGTGGAACAGCGAAATCGGGAGTTATTCTTTATACCCTGACTTCTGATAAATGCTGACTTCTTCCAGGGCAGCGGCTTTGCCGCTGCGGACAAAAGAGGAGAACCACAAGAGGTGGGCTGCGCCCCCCTCTTAAGGTTCTCCCCTTTTGAA
>ONNU01000259.1 GCA_900319255.1 uncultured Eubacteriales bacterium | reverse complement strand
TATCGGAGGTCTTTGTGAAAATAGCCTCTTCTATCATGTTATTAACGAAACGTATGATAGGCTGATCGTTTGCGGATGCATCCTGAGCGGCTGCTTCCTCAGCCTCCTGCTGAGCCTTCGATTTGCCTGTCTTGGATTCAAGGAATTCCTTAGCATCGTCGATAGCCTTCTGTGCGGCATAAAGCTCACGGAATTTATTGCTTATTTTTGTAGCCTCACCGATTACCGGCTTGATCTTCATTTTTGTTGCAATGGAGATATCCTTCAGACCCTGATAATTCAGCGGGTCTGCGATTGCAACCGTAAGGAAGCGGCCTTCCTGTTCGATCGGGATAACCATATGCTGCTGTGCAAGATCCTCGGGGATAATACCACCCAGCTCCTCCGGGATGGTTATTGTATCAAGATCCACATAGGGGATAAAGAGCTGCTTTTCAAGTGCTTTACAAACCTGTTGCTCAGTTACTATACCTTCTTCGATAAGGATATCTGCAACACGCTTTTTGCCGTCGCTGGCCTTCTGCTTCAAAAGCACATCGTCGAGCTGCTGTTCGGTTATATCTCCTGAATTAATGAGGATCTGTCCGATTCTCAAGTTACTTGCCCTCATATCCTCAGCTCCTAAATCAGTTAAATAAATTCAAATACAAACCTGCAAGATACTGAATGAGATCAAACAAAGCGATATAAGCGCAGACTGCCACTGCAATATAAGGACCGAATGCAAGATATGAGCCGAGTCCGACCTTTCCGTCATCCTCCTGTTCACCGTCCTCTTCCTGCTCCTGAACCTGCGTATTATCGTTATCATTTTTGTTTTCATTCTCATCCGCAGTATTTTCATTTTGCGTTGTTTCAGACTCTTTGTCCTCTTCCGGACTCTTTTTGTCCTCCCCGGGCGAGTCTTTTTCCGGCTCGTCCATTTCCTTCTCTTTTTCACCGCCGATACCGATTATCCTTACGGCTATGATAATACCCACAAAGAATACGGTGGCTGTGATAACGGATATTATGAATGCATATATCGTTCCGGGGAAGCCTGTAAGCAGACCTACTGCGAAGAACAGCTTTACATCTCCGAAGCCCATTCCTTCACGATGATAAACAAGCATTCCTAAAAAGTCGATTATAATCATTACAGCTGCGCCGATAGCTGCACCTGCAAGCGGGCTCCACCAGGCGGAGTGCAGTATCCCATAGCCTCTGACAAGATCATAAACGCTTACGCCCAGCGCAAAAACGCCAAGCGCTATTGTAAACTGGTCGGGGATGATCTGATATTTAAGATCCGCCGCTGCGATAAGCACTGCTGTGAATATTATCAGCGACAGCATTATAAAGTAGATATCAAACCCCTTATTGAACTGGAGTCTGCACAGTACAAGGCATACCGTCATTACTATTGCTGTCGGTATACCTGTACTGATATAGCTGAAGCGTTTTCCGCTGATAAGCTCCTCTGAGGGAGTTTCGTCATAATCACAGAGCCATTTTGCAGGTATGTGATTCAGCAGATATACTCCGGAGACTGCCAGTATTATGCCGACCGGAATACAGGCTATGACCCAGATCAAACCGGGCAGTGTATTCAGATAATCAAATGGCTGCATTTAATCGTTTCTCCGATCGGTCTTTAATTATTCGGCTGCTTCTTCGCTGCTCTCTTCTGCGGGAGCCTCAGTTTCGCCTGTGTTGAGTTCCTCATTGAAGTAGTAAAGCTTGATGGTAAGAGTAGTGTTATAAAGCTGGCTTGCAGGTGTTGTTGATACAACGGATACATCGCCGTCAGCGTTAACTGCTCTTTCTTCCTGCTTTGAGATATTGATATTTGTTACAAAGTAAGCGCCCTGTGATTCTCTCTCGAAGAAGTCGAGGGTCTCGATAAGCTTCTTTTCTGTTGCTGTGAAGTTATATGTAAGTGTAACTTCAAAGAGGGGATCGCCTGTTGCGGATACGCCGCCCTGTGAATCCGGAACACCGTCTGAAATTGAAAGTGTTGTAAGATCCATGTCATGCTTCTGGAGAAGATCTCTGATATCATCAATTGTCTTGTCAGGCTTTACAGAAAGCTTTTCATTCTGCTTTGAAGCCTCAGCCTCTGTCTTTTCAACAGCTGCTGTGATCGTTTCAGCATTCGTCAGATAATACTCATACTGTGAGATCTGGGATTCAGCTGATACATGATCCTTATTATACTTATCTATCTTCTTTGAGAACGGCATCTGAACTGCGATAAGGAAAATAATACTAATAACAAGTATTGCTGCAAGTACCCAGACAAACTTAGGTATCTTTAACTGTTGCTTTTTATCCATTATTGTTTACCTCCGTAAATTTGTTTATTTCTGAGGCGCATCAGCTGCCGCTGGATTCGGTTGCCTCAACGTTCGGATTATCTGCTTTGCTATTCTCTTCAGATACCGCATTTTCCTGTTCTGCCTTCTGCTTAGCCTCTTCCTTAGTCTTTTCAGTTACTGAAAGCTTGATAGTAGCCATAAGCACCTGAACAGGATTTGTGCCGCCTTCCTTGAGGCTTGACTGGTTAGTGAACTGTCCTGAGCTTGATACCTGGAAATAACCGTTGTCGTTTATTTCATTCTTGAGAGTCGTATAAGCGTTGACATCCTGAACTTCAATGGAGGTATCAATAACATATGTAAGGTTATTGACATTGAAGCCTGTGCAGTTTCTTACCTTATTATTGACCTGCTCATACAGCTGTGTAACGATATCAGCTGATTTAAGGTCTATTTTCGGAAGCAGCTCGATATTCTTCTGGACATTTTCAAGTCGGGAATTAGCCGTTGCTTCTCTTGTGATAAGCTCCTTGGCAGCTGTATATTTCTTGCTCTGGAGGCGGGTGGTATCGTTATTCTTCTGGAGCTCAAGCATTGCCCACCAACCGAGAGTACCGATTATCCAGAGTGCAGCGATGATGCCCACACCTGCTGTGATAGCGTTACCCAGCTTTGAGCTGCCTGCGTCAGCCATAGCAGAAAGAACATTAGCCTCACCCATAAGGAGGTTAGCGTCTGCCGGAGGCATTGTAAGTACACCGTTAAGTGTGATGAACGATGTTGTATCATAGCCCTTTTCAGCCGCAAGAGCAGCAGCAACAGGGGGCTGTGATCCGCCTGAGAACAGTCTTGTGATATTCTCCATAGGAGCTGTAAGACCCACCTGGCGGCAGTAGTTTGCGATATTCGGCAGCTTTGCAAGAGCGTCGATAAGAACGATCTCGTCGATATCAAGACGCTTTGTGGAGATTACCATTCTCAGGTTTCTGAGAATCTCGCCTGCTGCGTTATCGAGCATTGTCATTGTCTGCTTACGGGTAGAAGCAGATTTACATTTATTACATACGCCGAGACCTTCCTGACGGATAAGGTCGATAGCGCCCATTTTACTCATACCGAACTCAAGAGAGAACATTTCTGCAACGTCCTCGAGTACGCTTGAGAAGGACTGCTGGAAAACAGGAGCGCCGTTATGGAGAACGACCAGTCTTGTTGCAGCGAAGTCCATACTGATAACAGCGATAGCTCTTGTTGCGGAGTTTACATCCTCCTTACAGGTATAGAGCATACCTGCGATAGGCGGAGTGATCTTAGCGATACGGATCTTTTCCTTTTCAAAAGCAGCCCTGATATCGGTAAGCATACCGGTATTCATAGCAAAAAGTGAAGCGGAGATCTCATCGCTCTTATTGTTCTTACCATACTGCTGACCATACTCGAAGTTCAGGATAGTATACTTGTCAACCTCCTGATGAAGTACGTTTTCAGCCTCAACTCTTGCGAAGGTGGGAAGAAGCTTTTCCTTTGCCGGGGGATGTCTGTACTCCTTTGTGATAAGTACATCTTCATCCTCGATACATACGAATACATCGCCAAGCTCCATCTGAACGCTTTCTGCGCAGCGCTTTACGAAGGCTGCAAGCTCTTCTGCCTTTTCAAAGGGGTGATCCTTGAGGGATTCGTTAAGCTCAAAGATCTGAGGCACGCTGAAACTAGTAGGAGTGGACGAACGTTTGTTTTTACCTGTAAGACCACCTTCGGGCTTATCATACTCGGCAGGGGTAAGAATAAGCAGACCTCGAGTGATCTGCAGTACTGTAGCTACTGTTTTCATAAATACACCACACTCTTAAAAAATTTTTTATCTGACCGCTGGACAGACCGGCGCTTAAAACTTGACGAAAAAACCCAAGCGCCAGAAACTTCTGCCGCCGGGATTAATTGTGCAAGTGACCCTAAGCACCAATATCCTTTTTGTTATTTTATCACAAAAATGCATAAAAGACAATTGTTTTTTTATAAATCATCTATTCTTTGTGCAGTTAGTTATAATTTAGTGTTATCTTTTTGTTATAATATACCATCCTAACAAAAAGTTTACCAAAAATTCATAATTTATATCGTAATTCAGTTCAAGCGCTTTCCCGTCGCTCTCCTGGCATCAGTTTATACAGATTGCACAAACAAAAGCTATTATACATTCCGTCAAACCTCAGCACGCAGCTGTAGAACAATATACAACCGAAAAAAGCGCCCTCCGCCGTGATCCAAACGAGGAGCTATTATACATATAAATCTGAATCCGTGAAACTGACATCTCCGCTGCGTGTGGAAATAGAATACGATGTTCTGCTTTAACGCCCTGAGTCATGCTTCATTAGTATTTCTGATTTTACAGTTTTTCTTTATATTATGAGTTCTTCTGACCGCTGGGTGCGCTCCACGTGGGTGGGTTTTATCGGATTTCTGCGTTCTGTTCAACGCGCGGAGGATTGGTGTGGTGAGATAATTCGGGAGTTATTCTTAACT
>ONNU01000261.1 GCA_900319255.1 uncultured Eubacteriales bacterium | reverse complement strand
GGTTGGTTTTATCGAATTGCTGCTTTCTGTCCAACGCGCGGAGGATCGGTAGGGTGAGGTAATCCGGATTTTTGCTGTATGCATCAGAAAGCTTATTTTGTAATGCTCCCGACAAAACCAGCTCTTAGTCATTAAAGTCCGGCTTGTCAAGGGGGTTAAGGAAAGTGGATTGCAAAAGGGGGAAAACTCAAGGGGGACACCCCTTGTGGTTTCCACCTTTTGACTGACCAAAGCAGAAATGCCTATAAAGCCTGACTCAGGGCATTAAAGCGGAACAGCGGATTCGGTTTACTATAAACTAAAGGAGCGGCACAACGCCCCTTTGTGCATTAAGCATAAATTTTTGTTTTGAGGGTGCTTTATTCGTCAAAAAAAATCAAATTTAAAATATCTCTTGCTTAAATCGGTCAATGGTTGTATAATGAATAGTGTGTTTGTATTAACTTTTTTATATACGGTTTTTGCAGGCTTTGCTTGCTCCGTATGTGCAATTGAGCCTCCGGTATTCTTTCGCCGGTCGCATTTTGAGAGGAGTAATTGAAAATGGAAAAAACTGAGCTTCTTTATGAAGGTAAGGCAAAAAAAGTCTATGCTACTGCTGATCCTGATCTCTGCGTTGTGGAGTATAAGGATGATGCAACTGCTTTCAACGGTCTGAAAAAGGGTACTATTACCGGTAAGGGCGTTGTCAATAACAGAATGTCTAACTTTATGTTCCGCCTCCTTGAGGAAAAGGGCGTAAAGACTCATTATGTAGAGGAGCTTAACGATCGTGATACCGTTGTTAAAAAGGTAAAGATCGTTCCCCTTGAGGTCATCATCAGAAATAAGGCTGCCGGATCTATGGCTAAGCGTCTTGGTCTTGAGGAAGGCTTCCAGCTTAAAACAACCGTTATCGAATTCTCCTATAAGGATGATGAGCTTGGCGATCCCCTTATCAATGCTTATCATGCTGTCGCTATCGGCGCCGCTACATGGGAGGATATCGACACTATAAAGAAAATGGCTTTCGAGGTCAATAAGAATATGGTCGAGTTCTTCGAGAGCGTCGGCGTTGAGCTTATCGACTTCAAGCTTGAGTTCGGTAAGACCTCTGACGGCGAGATCGTTCTTGCTGATGAGATCTCTCCCGATACCTGCCGCTTCTGGGATATCAAGACCCATGAGAAGCTCGACAAGGATCGTTTCCGCCGTGATCTTGGCGGTGTAGAAGAGGCTTATGCCGAGATGATGAGAAGGATCGGTTTATAAGTTTTTAGTTTATAGTTTATAGTTTATAGATCGTTGTCGGAAGGCTTGATGACAAGCCGTTCGTGTCATAGTTTATAGATTATGGATTTAGTTAATAGATCATTGCCGGAGGTTTCGATGACAACCTGTAGGGATCTGTTTGTATGGCAGAAAGCAATGAGTCTTGTGGAGGAAATCTATGGACTTGTGAGATTGCTGCCTGTTGAGGAACGATATGGGCTTTCCGATCAGATGCGGAGAGCTGCCATATCTATTCCTTCAAATATTGCTGAGGGTCAGCAAAGAAACAGTAAAAAAGATTTCAGTAAATTTTTTCAATAGCAAGAGGCTTAAACGCAGAGCTGGAAACACAGCTTCTGATCTGTGACAAACTCGGGTATTTGTCAAATGATCAAATATCGTTCTCGCTTGAACTGTGTGATGAGATCGGAAGAATGATAAGCAGGTTGATGATGAATCTGTCATCCGGCGCTGTAGACTTAGTTTATATCTTGGTATATAGTTGGTTTCAGCTATATAAACTATTATCTAAAAACTAATATCTATAAACTGATAACTATACAGAGGTGTAATATTTGAATACTAATATAGAGAGTTACTATTCCGAGGAGCTGCATGAGGAATGCGGTGTGTTCGGTATATATGGAAATGACAGTCTTGAGCCGGCTTTTGCCTGCTATAACGGACTTCTGGCTTTGCAGCACAGAGGTCAGGAAAGCTGCGGCATTGCAGTAAATGACAGGGGTGTTATATCCGGACATAAAAATATGGGGCTGGTCAGCGAGGTGTTCAGCAATGAGATCCTTGGCCGCCTGAAGGGACAAATGGCGATCTCCCATGTAAGGTATTCAACAGCAGGCGGCAGTGTGCGTGAAAACTCACAGCCGCTTGTTATGCGTTATGTAAAGGGTACACTCGCTATTGCCCATAACGGTAATCTGACCAATGCCTATGAAGTAAGACGTGAGCTGGAGCGCAGAGGCGCTATCTTCCAGACTACCATCGACTCTGAGGCTATCGCTTATCTTATCGCAAGAGAAAGAATAAACGCCGTTTCTGTCGAGGAGGCTGTGGAAAAGGCTATGGGTCAGATCGAGGGCGCATATTCGCTGCTTGTTATGAGCCCCCAGAAGCTTATCGCCGCAAGAGATCCTCACGGCTTCCGTCCGCTTTGCATGGGTAAGCTGGGGGACAGTACGGTGTTTGCTTCCGAGACCTGCGCGCTGGCAGCCTGCGGCGCAGAATTTGTAAGAGATGTTGAGCCGGGTGAAATAATCGTTGTCGATGACAGCGGCATCCGTTCCATAAAGACACTTTGTCCCGGAATGGATAAAAAGGCTCTGTGTGTTTTTGAATATATCTATTTTGCAAGAACCGATTCCGAAATTGACGGTATAAGCGTTTACCGTTCAAGAAAAGAAGCAGGACGTATACTTGCAAGAGAATTTCCTGTTGAGGCTGATATCGTTATCGGCGTCCCTGAATCGGGTATTGATGCCGCTATCGGTTACAGCGAGCAGTCCGGTATCCCCTATGAAAAGGGTATTGTCAAAAACGGCTATATCGGCAGGACGTTCATCAAGCCTACTCAGAAGGAAAGAGCAAACAGCGTAAAGCTCAAGCTTAATCCCCTGCGTTCTGTGCTTGAGGGAAAAAGAGTGGTTGTAATTGACGACTCCATCGTCCGCGGTACTACCTGCGACAGGATAGTTAAAATGCTCCGGAATGCCGGCGCTAAGGAAGTGCATCTGCGTATCAGCTCGCCGCCGTTTATCTGGCCCTGCTTCTACGGTACGGATATCCCCAGCCGTGATGAGCTTATTGCAGTAAAGCATACCATCCCTGAAATATGCGAGCTGACAGGCGCTGATTCTCTGGGCTTTCTTCCGGCTGACAAGCTCGGGGAGATGCTGGGGGGAGCAGAATGCGGCTTCTGCGCTGCCTGCTTCAGCGGTGATTACCCCACAAAAATACCGGAAAAAATGCTTGCCGGCAAGGAACGCGGCGGCGTGGATTTCGACAAAAAGCTGCCCGAAAAAAAGAAGGACGGCGCTTGTATCGGCAAGGATTTTAGTTGATAGTTTTTAGAGCTAAGAGAACCCCTCCGCTTCGCTGACGCTCAGCACCTCCCCTAAAGTGGAGGCAAAAAGGCTCCCCTTTAGGGGAACTGTCACGGCGTAGCCGTGACTGAGGGGTTTACCAACTATCAACTAACAACTACCAACCAATAATTGCCAACTGCCAGCTAATTCAAATAGATGAGAAAATAAAACGTGTTATGCCCTGTGCGGGCACGCACCGACCGGAGGGAGCAGTATGAGAGATACATATGAATCACCGCTGTCATCAAGATATGCGGATAAGGAAATGAAATATATTTTTTCTCCTGATAAGAAATTCAAAACATGGAGAAGGCTGTGGATCGCCCTTGCAGAGGCTGAGCATGAGCTGGGTCTTGAAAAGGTGACACAGGATAAGATAGACGAGCTTAAGGCTCATGCAGAGGATATCAACTATGAGGTGGCTGAGGAAAGAGAAAAGCTCGTGCGCCACGATGTTATGTCCCATGTATATGCATACGGTCAGCAGTGCCCCAATGCGGCAGGTATCATCCATCTGGGCGCTACCTCCTGCTATGTAGGGGATAATACCGATGTCATTATCATGACAGAGGCGCTGAGGATCGTTGAGAAAAAGTTAGTCAGCGCTATACGTCAGCTTTCAAAATTCGCTGATAAATACAAGGCTCTTCCCACCCTTGCATTTACTCATTTCCAGCCGGCTCAGCCTACGACTGTGGGTAAAAGAGCTACTCTCTGGATACAGGATCTGCTTATGGATCTGGAGGATGTGCGTTATGTTCTGGGGGGTATGAAGCTTCTTGGCTGCAAGGGTACCACAGGTACTCAGGCAAGCTTCCTTGAGCTTTTCGAGGGCGACCATGAGAAGTGCAGACAGATCGACAAGCTTATCGCAAAGAAAATGGGCTTTGACGACTGCTTTGCTGTTTCCGGTCAGACCTATTCGAGAAAGTTAGACAGCCGTGTGCTGAACGTTCTTGCAGGCATTGCACAGAGCGCTACAAAATTCTCCAATGATATCAGACTTCTCCAGCATCTCAAGGAGATCGAGGAGCCCTTTGAAAAGAATCAGATCGGCTCCAGCGCTATGGCTTACAAGCGCAACCCCATGAGATCTGAGCGTATGGCTTCACTTTCAAGATATGTTATGGTGGATGTGCTCAATCCCTATATCACAGCGGCTACACAGTGGTTTGCAAGAACTCTGGATGATTCTGCTAATAAAAGACTCAGCGTTCCCGAAGCATTCCTTGCTGTTGACGCTATACTAAACCTTTATATAAATGTCAGCGACGGTCTGGTGGTTTACGATAAGGTCATCACCTCCCGTCTTATGAGCGAGCTGCCCTTTATGGCGACTGAGAATATTATGATGGACGCTGTAAAGAGAGGCGGCAACCGTCAGGAGCTTCACGAGCTTATAAGAGAACATTCCATGGCTGCGTCAGCAGTTGTAAAGCGTGACGGCGGAGAAAACGATCTTCTTGAAAGAATCGCAGCAGATCCCGCTTTCGGAGTAACTCTCGATGAGCTGAAAACTCTGATGAAGCCCGAAAACTATGTGGGCAGAGCTCCGCAGCAGACAGAGGATTTCCTCAGAGATACAGTCGCTCAGGCTCTTGCGCCCTATGAAGCAATGGAAACCGAAAAGGCAGAGATCAGTGTCTGAGCGCTTCGCGCTCAGCTCAAAGCGGCTTCGCAGCTCTAAGCTCTAAGCTCTAAGCTCTAAGCTCAAAGCTCTAAGCTCAAAGCTCAAAGAAACCCCTCCGCCTCGCTTACGCTCGGCACCTCCCCTTTCAGGGGAGGCAAGAGTGGGTTCTCGGTAAGAATCAGCGGTGGTCAACCTTGGCTCTCCTTTTAAGGAGAACTGGCACCGCTGCAGGCGTGACTGAGAGGTTAAACAGGAGAACCCCTCCACCTTCAGGGGAGGCAGAAAAAGATCCTTCGCTTATGCTTATAATGACAGTAAATAGAAGAAATGCAGGTCAGCCACGCTTTGAGCTTAGAGCTGAGCACGAAGCGCTCTCTTTGATCTGCGAGCAAAGCGAGCAAAGAAAGGCAGGTACAAAACAAATGGTCAAAGCAATAGTCGGCGCCAACTGGGGCGATGAAGGCAAGGGTAAGATCACGGATATGCTTGCGCAGAAATCGGATATGGTCATCCGTTTTCAGGGCGGCAGCAATGCTGGTCATACTATAATCAACAATTACGGTAAATTCGCGCTTCATCAGCTTCCTTCCGGCGTTTTCAATCAGAATATAACCAATATCATCGGAAACGGTGTTGCTCTCAGCGTTGAAAATCTTGTGAAGGAGATACAGGAGCTTCTGGACGGCGGCGTTCCTATGCCGAAGATCCTTGTATCAGACAGGGCGCAGATCGTTATGCCCTATCATAAGCTTTTCGACTGCTATGAGGAGGAAAGACTGGGGGGAAAAAGCTTCGGTTCTACAAAGTCCGGCATCGCTCCCTTCTATTCAGACAAGTTCTCAAAGATCGGCTTCCAGGTAAATGAGCTTTTTGATGACGAGGATGGTCTGAAAGACAAGCTTTCGCGTATACTTGAAGTAAAGAATGCCGTTGTAAAGAACGTATACGGCAAGGAGCCTATCAGCGAAAAGGAAATGTTTGATAAGCTCATGGAATATAAAAAGGCTCTTGAGCCGTATGTGGCAAGAACCTTTGATATCGTTAATGATGCTGTTAAATCAGGAAAGAATATTCTTCTTGAGGGTCAGCTCGGCTCACTCAAGGATACTGATTTCGGCATTTATCCTATGGTAACATCCTCAAATACCATAGCAGGCTACGGCGCAGTAGGCGCAGGCGGTATCCCGCCCTATGAGATCAAGGATATCATCACCGTTGTCAAGGCTTATTCAAGCTCTGTGGGCGCTGGTGAATTCGTCAGCGAGATCTTCGGCGATGAGGCTGAGGAGCTGAGAAAAAGAGGCGGCGACGGCGGCGAGTACGGCGCAACCACCGGCAGACCCAGAAGAATGGGCTGGCTGGATCTTGTGGCTACACGCTACGGCTGCAAGGTACAGGGCGCAACACAGGTGGCATTCACAGTGCTTGATGCTCTCGGTTATCTCGATGAGATCCCGGTATGCGTTGCATATGAGCTGGACGGCGAGAAAATAGATTATTTCCCCTCAACAACAAAGCTCAAGAGATGCAAGCCTGTGCTTGAGGTTCTTCCGGGCTGGAAAACAGATATCAGAGGTATCAGAAATTATAATGAGCTTCCCGAAAACTGCCGCAGATACATTGAATTTGCAGAAAAGGCAGTGGGGGTACCCTTCACCATGATCTCTAATGGTCCCAAGCGTGAGGATATTATTTACAGATAAGCCGGAGGGATTTTTATGTGTGGCATAGTAGGTTATATCGGTTATGAACAGGCTGGTCCGTTTCTTCTTGAAGGACTCCAGACACTGGAATACAGAGGCTATGACAGCGCAGGCGTCTGCCTGAATGACGGCAGTGAGCTTATCGTGAAAAAAGCCAAGGGCAAGCTCAAGGTACTCAGAGAGCTTACAAATGAGGGAAATGATCTCAAAGGTACTGTGGGCATCGGTCATACAAGATGGGCGACCCACGGAGAGCCGTCTGATGTCAATGCTCATCCCCATCTCAGCGAATCAGGACGCTTTGCAGTAGTTCATAATGGTATTATTGAAAACTATCAGCAGCTCAAGGACAGCCTTACCGCAAAGGGGATCGAATTCCGCTCCAAAACGGATACGGAGGTCATTGCGCAGCTTATCGAATATTATTACAAGGGCGACCTTGTTGATACCATCATCAAGGTCCTCGGCAGGCTGGACGGTTCCTATGCCTTGGGCGTTATCAGTCAGGAAAATCCTGATGAGATCATCGCCGTAAGAAAGGAAAGCCCCCTTATCATCGGACTTGGCGAAAATGAAAATTACCTTGCATCCGATGTTACAGCCATTCTTGCAAGAACAAGAACCATCTATCGTCTGGAAAATGACGAGATCGCTATACTGTCCCGTGACGGCGTTAAGATAATCAATACAGACAAGGATCCTGTCGAAAAGCAGACAGAGACCGTTGACTGGGATGTCAATGCTGCGAAAAAGGGCGGCTATGAGCATTTCATGTTCAAGGAGATCATGGAACAGCCCAAGGCGATCAGCGATACCATCGCTCCCAGGATCAGGGACGGCAGAGTTGTTCTTGACGAGATCGGACTTTCAGCCGAGGAGCTGAAAAAATTCAATAAGATAAATATACTTGCCTGCGGAAGCGCATATCATGTGGGCGTTGTGGCAAAGTATATTTTTGAAAAAATGCTGAGGATCCCTGTGGAGGCAGATCTTGCGTCTGAATTCCGCTACCGTGATCCTATCATAAATGACAAGACGCTGACCATTGTTATCAGCCAGTCGGGTGAAACAGCGGATACCAAGGAGGCAATGAAGGAGGCTCAGAGAAGAGGCTCTCATGTCATTTCCGTGGTAAATGTTGTAGGCAGCGCTATTGCGGCAGAATCCGATGATGTCATCTACACCTGGGCAGGCCCTGAGATTGCTGTCGCTACAACAAAGGCATACAGCACCCAGCTTGCTGTCATTTATCTGATGGCTCTTTATTTCGGAGATATGCTGGGAACCATCGTGCCGGATGAATACAAGGCTCTTGTAAATGAGCTGGAGCAGCTTCCGGAAAAGATAGAGGCTGTTCTTGAAAACAAGGAAAGAATACAGTATCTTGCCTCAAAGTTCTTCAACAGCAGGGATGTATTTTTCATCGGAAGAAATATAGATTATGCTCTTTCTCTGGAAGGCTCTCTGAAGCTGAAGGAGATATCATATATCCACAGCGAGGCATATGCGGCAGGCGAGCTTAAACACGGAACCATCTCCCTTATCGAGGAGGGCACTCCGGTCATTGCGCTTGCAACACATGAAGAGCTTATCGGCAAGATAGTCAGCAATATCGAAGAGGTCAAGACAAGAGGCGCAAATGTAATGTGTATTGCCTGCGACACTCACAAGGAGCTTGAGGGAATAGGGGAGACAGTATTCATACCCAAGGTATGCGATATGCTTCTGCCGTCACTTGCGGTGATCCCGCTGCAGCTTTTCGCATATTATGTAGCGTCCCTCAAGGGCTGCGACATCGACCAGCCAAGAAACTTAGCAAAATCTGTAACAGTTGAATAAAAGCATCCTGCCATTTTACAGCTCGGGCGCAGGATATTTCAGGCGTTTCACGAGCTGAGGAAAAGCGGAAATGTTTTTCCTGAAAAGGAGAGAAGATATATGGGAATAAAAAAAGAATCCATACTTGTAATGGATTTCGGAGGTCAGTATACACAGCTTATTGCCAGAAGAGTAAGAGAATGTAATGTTTACTGCGAAATAGGTTCATACAAAATGACCGCCGGGGAAATTAAGGAAAAGGGCTACATGGGCGTTATTTTCACAGGAGGTCCGAACAGCGCTTTTGATGATAACGGTCCGAAATGCGACCCGGATCTGTTCAAGCTGGGAATACCGGTTCTCGGCATCTGCTACGGCGCTCAGCTTATGGCAGCGACACTGGGGGGAAAGGTAGTTTCCATCCAGGATACAAGAGAATACGGAAAGACAGAGATCGAGGTAAATCCCTCATCGTTGATGTTCCATAACGCTCAGGCAAAGAATATCTGCTGGATGAGCCACACGGACCGCATCGAGGAAGTCCCCCACGGCTTCAAGGTTACAGCTATATCCAAGGATTGTCCGATTGCAGCGATGGAGGATATCACAAAGAATTTCTTCGGCGTGCAGTTCCATCCGGAGGTATCACATACTGTAGAGGGACAGCTTTATCTGAAGAACTTCCTTTATAATGCCTGCGGCTGCACAGCAAACTGGAGAATGGATTCCTTTGTTGCTGATACGATAAAGAGCCTGAAGGAAAAGATCGGTGACAAGAAGGTGCTTTGCGCATTATCAGGAGGAGTTGATTCCTCAGTAGCGGCTCTTCTTGTACACAAGGCAGTAGGAAAGCAGCTCACCTGTATATTTGTTGACCATGGACTTCTCCGCAAGGATGAGGGCGATAATGTTGAGAAGGTATTCAGGGAGCAGTTCGATATGAACCTTATCCGTGTAAATGCAGGAGAGCGTTTTCTCACAAGGCTTGCAGGGGTAAGCGAGCCTGAGGAAAAGCGCAAGATAATCGGCGAGGAGTTTATCCGTGTATTCGAGGAAGAATCCGGCAAGCTTGGAAAGATAGAATATCTTTGCCAGGGAACGATTTATCCTGATGTTGTTGAAAGCGGCGCAGGAGAATCCGCAGTGATAAAGAGTCATCACAATGTAGGCGGACTTCCGGAGGATATCGGATTTGAAGGCATCATCGAGCCGCTGAGAGACCTGTTCAAGGACGAGGTACGCAAAGCCGGACTGGAGCTTGGGATACCCGAATTTCTTGTAAACCGCCAGCCTTTCCCGGGACCGGGACTTGCGATACGCATAATGGGCGAGGTAACACAGGAGAAGCTGGATATACTGAGCGAAGCAGATGCAATAGTACGCGAGGAGATATCAGCGCTTGGGGACGAATGCAGATCAGACCAGTATTTTGCCGTACTGACAGGTGTCCGCAGCGTAGGCGTAATGGGAGACGGCAGGACATACGATCATACGATAGCTGTACGCGCGGTAACCACCAGTGATTTCATGACAGCAGACTGGGCGCGCATCCCCTACGACACTCTTGAGCGCATTTCCAACCGAATAGTGAACGAGGTAAAGAACATCAACCGCGTAGTCTACGACATCACCAGCAAGCCGCCGGCTACTATTGAGTGGGAATAATTAAAAAATGACGGGAAGCCGCTT
>ONNU01000263.1 GCA_900319255.1 uncultured Eubacteriales bacterium | reverse complement strand
TTTGTAAATCCCCTGAAATACAATCTCTTAGCAATAAAAGTCCGGCATTTCACGGGGGATAAGGAAAGGGGATTGCAAAATGGGGAAAACTCAAGGGGGACACCCCTTGTGGTTTCCACCTTTTGACTCACCAAAGCAGAAATACTGATGAAGCATGACTCAGGGCATGAAAGCGGAAATGCTATATCCATTATCTATAACCAAACGGCGGCAAAACAGTGATTATCCTGTCTGCCGCCGTATATCTGTATTATTTTAATGTATGAATTTCTCAGCTGCTGCGCCGATTATATTACCTTTGCCTGGAATTGATCTGTTATGACCTTGCCGCTGTTGTCACGGACGGATATTTTCAGATCGTATGTGCCTTTTGCGGTCGGTGTAAGAGTTGCGCTGGTTTTGGTGGAAAACTCTGTGCCGATGGTCTTCCAGGTTGTGTTTGCTGCTTTCTTGAAGTAAAATGCATAGGTGTATGGAGCTGCGCCGCCGTATGCGGAACCGTTGAGCTTTATGCTGTTGCCAAGAGTTATGGAATAGCTGCTTATTGAGGAGGTGCTGGTAAGCTCTCCACCCTTCTTTGCAGTGCCTCTGAAGCTCTTTGTAGCAACTCTGCCGCTTGCATCCTTGATAAGCACGCGCATATCATATTCTGCTTCGGAATTGGGTGTAAGAGTTGCGCTGGTCTTTGTTCCCCACTCTGTGCCGATGATATTCCATTTTGTATTGCCTGCGCGCTTGAACATGAAGGTGTAGCTGTAGGGAGCCTTGCCGCCGGAAGCAACGCCGGACATCTTGAAATAGGAGCCTACTGAAATTGTGGAAGCATTGAGCTTTGATTTGTTTTCAAAGCCGTAATCTGAGGGCGTAGCCTTGACCTTGAGGGATTTCTTCGCAACAGTACCGTTTGCATCCTTGATCTGTACCTCTGCGATAAAGGTTCCTGCTACATGAGGATAGAAGGTGGCTTTGCTTGTTGAGGTGAAGCCTTCGCCCAGCTGGATGTATATATCATCGGTGGATTTCTTATAGCGGAAGAAATATTTGTAGGGAGCTTTTCCCCCTATTGCGGAGCCTGTGATAACAACCGGCATACCCTTTTCAACAGTCGTTGCGCTGACGGTTGAATTATTTGTAAGCTTGTAGTCAACCTGACCTGTGTAGGGCTTCCATGTATTATCTGAGGAAAGGATCATTGCTGTGTCATTTATTTCAAGCGCAGCTGCGTCTGTTGCAGGATATCTGTTTGCAGATGTGCCGTCGCTGAATACTACAAGTCCGTTTACAAGATTTGTGGGAACTGTATAATGATAATAGCCTGTTGAATTGTTAAGAAGCATATTAACGCCGGGATATTCAGCGTTGCAGACATTCTTTTTGACTTCGCCGTAGCTCTTTGTAACAGAAGCGCTGCCGTCACAGTAGAAGCCTTCAACGCCAAGAAGATCAAGGTTGCCGGTCTGCGTGCCGTTATTATTATTGAAGATGATCTTTGTTGCGCCATCGGGAACAGCAATCTTATATGTATCCTGACCATATCTGTTTGTGCCTGTGGAGGTCATTTTTGTGCCCGGCCATGCAGCGCCTACTGTGCCCTTGTCATTGAAGAAATAAGCATATGCTGTGCCCCAGCCGAGAGTATCGGAGAATTTGATCTCATCTGCGATTGCAGGCTCGCCGCTGCCCTGCTCGAAAACATAAGCGTAGACATTAGCCCACTTTGTTTTTGAATTATCGAATACCACCTGTGTTACGGCAGAGGGATCCTTCTTTGTATAGGTATAGGTCTTTGTGACCTCCTTGCCGTCCTCGCCTGTAGCCTTGAGGGTAAGAGTTACGCTTTCCCCTGCCTTAATGGAGGAACCGACAGTTATTGCAGTACCGTTTGCAAAGCTTCCGGAAGCGCCCTCTGTGGTTGAATATGTGCCTGATTCAGCATTTTTCAGAGAGATGGTCACGCCGAGAGTGTCAGCAGTGAAGGATGTGCTTTCGGGATCAGCGGAGATCTCTGCGCTTTTTTCAGGCGCTTTATATACAACTGCGATACCGGTGCTGCCGATATTACCGCTGATATTACCGCCGGAAACAGTAAAGGTGCTGCCTGTGATGGCATCGGTATATGTACCTGCTGTCATTTTATTTGCCTTTACGCTTACGGAGGTGCTGCCGCCGCTGACATTTACCAGAACAACGCCGGAGGTACCTCTTTCATTGTAGGCTATGCTGCCTGAGGATGAAAGATATTCGGTCTCTCCCACAAATGCGTTATTGAAATCGTTTACAGCTTTTACTTCTGTATTTGCCCATGCGGTTACATCTGCCTGACCCATCTTTGCGCTTTCCCAGTTGGAGGGACGTGCAAGATACATACCGCAAGCCTGTGCTCTTGTGCCTACAAGCGCCCAGGTCTTATTCACATTATAATCACTGACGCCTCTGGAACTGCCTGCCTGATATGTATCGTGGGATTCATTCCAGAGCACAGCTTTATTGCCCTTTACGGAGGCTACACCGCCATCAAAGTTAAAATCGCTTCTTTTTGCGCCGGAGGCATCGCTGCCGTTAACTTTGTTGCGTATGTCATTGGATACGCCGCTCATGGTAACGCTCATATACTGTGTATACCAGTTTGCAACCTTCTGAGCATCGGAAGCATCATTGTCGCCTGTGGGCTTATCGAGGATCTCGCCGTAATAATAGGGTGTAATACCTCTCTGCTGCTGAGCGTAGCTTGTTGTGTAATCGAGGACGTTAGGCCAGAAATCACTTGATGTGGAATCGACGGGAGTTTCGATATGCTTTGCACCGTCAAAACGGAAGCCGTCAGCGCCGCAGTCGATACATTCCTTGAGGAACTGCTTTGCAGCAGCCTGAACATCTGTATTGCCGGTGTTAAGATCCGGAACACCGTCCATGCAGAACTGGGTGATATCGTAACGTGAAGCATACCAGCTATTCTTGGAAATGTCATGCCAGAAATTGCTGTTGTTTCTGTACTTTTCGGGAATAGTCGGTGAAAGGTCATTTCCCTTTATATTTGCCATGTGATTGAGAACTGCATCTACGATTACACGAACGCCGTATTTATGAGCTTCTTCACACATAGCTCTGAATTCTGTTGCTGTACCGAGAGCGCCGGTTCCGTTGGCGTTTGTTTCGATATTGAAGTCAGCCGGCTGATAAAGCGCCCACCATGAACCCTTTGCGGTCTTTCCGGCGGTGGTTTCCTTTGCCGTCTGTATCGGTGAGGTCTGGATAGCTGTGAAGCCCTGGGATGCGATCTTTGCCATGTTGTTTTTGATCTCGCTGAAGGACCAGTTGAAGCACTGGAGGATTGAGCCGTTCTGCTGGTCATCTACTACATAATTCACAGACGCTGCATCGGCTGTTGTGGAAACGGTAAGCGGTATTCCGATGCCTGTAACTGCTGAACCCAGTATGGCAGCAGAAAGCGCTATGCCAAGTATTTTTCCGGCAGGCTTTTTATTGATTGCTGTTTTGTTCATTCGATTCACCCTTCTTTTGATATTTTGTTTCTGCGGCACTCATTGCTTTATTCTGACCTTTATAATTTCTCCGCGGAAAGAAATTATAATAACCTCAAATTTCACAATGATGCCTTGACAATAAACATTTTATCACTTTTGAATACAGTGTGTAAAGTGATGAAAAACACCCCGTTCACAAAAACATTCACATTGCTAAGCCAAAAAACGGATTTTCTTTGGCTGAACTATCAAATTTCAATAAAGAAAAACCGGCATATTGCACAACGAATACACCGGCTTTTGTTTGATACATTAATTATGTTGAATAATTATAGGTAATTATGACATTTTTTTATTTTGGTTAAATGCACAGCGGCATAAGAAAGTTTTCAACAATTTTTGGTGAAAACTGACTGCTGATTTGTTGAAAACTATCCGATAGGCTCAAAGTCAGCTGCTCCGTGCTTGCAAAGCGGGCAGATGAAGTCATCCGGAAGCTCTTCCCCTTCGTAAACATAACCACAAACCTTGCAGACCCAGCCCTTCTTGCCTTCTGTTTCAGGCTTGGGCTTTACGTTGTCCTGATAGTAGGTATAGGTCATTGTTTCCTTGTCGGAGATAACTCTTGCTTCGGTAACGCTGCAGATAAACATTCCGTGGGTATCAAGATCAACATAGCTTTCAACCTTGAGGGACATGAAAGCGTTGATATATTTCGGGAGGAATACAAGTCCGTTGTCGGAGCGGAGCTTTTCGCAGCCCTCGAATTTATCCGTATTGCGTCCGCTGCGGAAGCCGAAGGATTCAAAAACGCTGAAGGGAGCTTCAACAGAAAGGCAGTTTACATTCATTACGCCTGTCTGCTGGATGATATGATGAGAATAATTCTGCTTGTTGATGCATACAGCAACTCTGTTGGGTGAGTTTGTTACCTGAGTTACGGTATTGACGATAAGACCATTGTCCTTCTTTCCGTCATTTGAGGTCACAACATACAGACCGTATCCGATCTTGAAAAGAGCAGTCATATCGTTTTTATCGGCGGTGTCATTGTTCTGAGCCATGTAATCCATGCATAATTCCTCAGCAAGCTGTTCAAGCTGTTCGCTGCTGGTCTCATTAAGAGCGGAGGTGATCTTTACAGTAGTATCGGTAAAGGTCAGGTTTTTGCAGCCGGAAAGCATATTCTTCATGGTCTTTGCTGCCATAGGAGCCCATGAACCGTTTTCGATAAGACCTACTGTCCTGTTCTGGAAATTCCTTTCTGTCAGATGCTCGATAAATTCACGCATAAATGGGAAGATATCCGCATTATAGGTAGTGGTAGCAAGAACGATCCTGCCGTAGCGGAAAGCGTCCTCTACACATTCTGCCATATCCTCTCTTGCAAGATCGTTTACAACGACCTTGGGACAGCCCTTTACTCTGAGCTTTTCTGCAAGGATATCAACAGCCTTTTTGGTATTGCCGTAAACGGAGGTATAAGCGATCATAATGCCTTCGCTTTCCACACCGTAGCTTGACCATGTATTGTACAGACCGAGATAATAGCCAAGATTCTCCGTCAGCACAGGACCATGCAGCGGGCAGATGGTCTGTATGTCAAGAGCAGCAGCCTTTTTGAGGAGAGCCTGAACCTGAGCACCGTATTTGCCGACGATGCCGATATAATAGCGTCTTGCCTCACAAGCCCAGTCCTCTTCAACATCAAGAGCGCCGAATTTACCGAAGCCGTCAGCTGAGAAAAGAACCTTGTCCTTGCTGTCATAGGTAACGATTACCTCCGGCCAGTGAACCATAGGAGCGGCAACAAAAGTCAGAGTGTGGCTGCCAAGCCCGAGGGTACTCCCCTCCCCTACTACGATCCTTCTGTCGCTGAAATCAGTGCCGAAGAAATTCTTCATCATAACGAAAGCCTTTGAGCTGGAAACGATGACAGCATCGGGATAATTCTCCATAAAGCTTTTGATATTAGCGCTGTGATCCGGTTCCATATGCTGAACGACAAGATAATCGGGCTTTCTTCCGTCGAGAGCCTCTTCAAGATTATTGAGCCATTCATGCTTGAAATTACGATCCACCGTATCCATAACAGCAATTTTATCATCAATGATGACATAGGAGTTATAAGCCATACCGTTAGGAACGTCATACTGACCCTCAAAAAGGTCGATCTTATGGTCATTCACACCTACATAGCGGATATCGTTAGTAATATTCATAATAACCTCCTTATTATTGATCCGCACACGATCATATTTGCACTTATAGTATAACACATTTCCTCTGCGGATTACAATAGACAGCTGAAAGTTGAAAGCTTATAGTTTATAGTGGTTAGTAAAATTTGGAATTTGGAAAGTGGAATTTGGAATTGAATTAGGAATTGGTTTGAATTAGGAATTGAATTTGGAATTGAATTTGGAA
>ONNU01000390.1 GCA_900319255.1 uncultured Eubacteriales bacterium | reverse complement strand
GATCTTACTATCCGGCAGTGTACGGAAGGCAAGCAGATGTCCGGAATCCGATCTTACGCAATATACGATAGTGGTATCTCCCGATTCCGTATCAGTGTTATCGTAATTGGCAGAAAGAATAGCGCCTTCATTTTGTGATACCATAAAGTATCCTTCTATATTCTTTATCTCACCCTGAACGATCTGATCTATTTCCAGATCGTCATAATCAGAGGCTGTGATATCAGTATAGCTTTTGTTTTCCTCCATCATTTTAAATCCGGCATATAACTGATACACGGCGATCCCGAAACAGATAAACGCGATTATTATTTTGGCAATAGCCCATCTTGAGCCTGCAACACTGCTTTTTTTTGACATTATATACACTCCTTGCTAATGCGGCAATTATTCGTCCTTCATTTTTTCTGCTCTGTCAGCGGCGATGAGTGCATTGATAATTTCGTCGAGTTCGCCGTTTAGTATATCATCTATTTTGTACAGGGTCAGACCTATACGGTGGTCTGTCACTCTGCCCTGGGGATAATTATAGGTGCGTATTCTTTCGCTTCTGTCGCCTGTACCCACCTGGGAGCGTCTTTCCTGAGCCACAAGACCCTGCTGCTTTTCCCGTTCAGCCTCAAGCAGTCTCGAACGAAGCACCTTCATTGCCTTGTCCTTATTTTTATACTGGCTTCTTTCGTCCTGACATTCCACCACAAGACCTGTGGGGAGATGGGTTATTCTTATTGCAGATTCAGTCTTATTGATATGCTGACCGCCTGCTCCGCTGGAACGGAAGGTATCTATTTTCAGATCAGCCGGATCTATATCTATTTCAACATCCTCAGCTTCGGGAAGAACTGCGACCGTAACGGTGGAGGTATGTATACGTCCCTGAGTTTCGGTATCAGGGACTCTTTGCACACGGTGGACGCCGCTTTCAAATTTAAGCCTGGAATAAGCCGAGCCTCCGCTTATCATAAAGCTGACCTCCTTGAAGCCCCCCAGCTCTGTTTCATTTGCCCCCACAAGCTCACTGCTCCAGCCCTGCTTTGCGGCATACATGGAATACATACGGTAAAGCACGGCGGCAAAAAGCGCAGCCTCCTCGCCGCCTGCGCCGCCTCGTATCTCAACGATAACATTTCTGTCGTCATTGGGATCCTTAGGCACAAGAAGAAGCTTCAGCTCCTCAGTGACTTCCCCGAGCCTTGCTTCAAGCTCCCTGATCTCATCGTCGATCATAGCGGAAAGCTCGCTGTCCTTTTCCTCACGCTGCATCTGTTTTGCTTCATCCAGCTGAGTGGAGCAGCTTTTGTATTCACGGAATTTCAGCGCTACCGGTTCGATCTCACGCAGCTCCTTCATAGTCTGTGTATATTTTTCAGCCGAGGACGCTACTGCCGGATCGCAGAGCCTTGCAGACAGCTCCTCATATTTATTATCAAAAACCTCAAGCTTTTCAAACATATTTTATCTCCCTGAAAATATTAGAACATAGCCGGAAACAAAAAGCTATTCATCATCATTGCGAATGATCCTGCGGATATTTTTTTCAGCCTTTTTCCTCGGTATCATAAATTCATGACCGCAGCCGCAGCAATGCAGTCTGAAATCCATCCCCACCCGCAGAACGGTAAAGCGTCTGCTGTTATCCTTCCCGCAGGGGTGCGCCTTTTTCATTTCAAGAATATCCCCCAGTCTGACATCCACAGCTCACGACCTCCTTTTCTCTTTCACTCATTCCCTATTATACCACTTATTGCCCCGTTTTACAAGAATCCTCCACCGGCAGCGTCGACGCCGGCGTGCCGCCGGTGTCAAAATCGCGCCGGCGTGCCGCCGGTGTCAAAATCGCGTTGTAAGTTATTACCATGCAAGCCTTTTTTCTCGCGATTGTAAGATTTTCTATAGCAGTATTTTTTTGTCGGTATATGATAGTTTTTTGCCAACGATAATTTTGCACTTAGGCGGCGTACCGCCGATGTCAAAATCGCGTTGTAAGTTATTACCATGCAAGCCTTTTTTCTCGCGGTTGTAAGATTTTTCTATTGGCTGCATTTTTTGTCGGTATACGATAGTTTATAGATAGTGTTTTGAAGATAATAGTTAGTAGCATAGATCAGAGGTAGTAACAAAGAGCACGAAATCAAATTTAATTTTTAAGTTTTCGATCTTCAGCTACCCAGCAACGCCGGCACTGCCCCTCCCATTTCAGTGTAGGCTTTGAGATACAATTCCTGATTCCTGATTCCT
>ONNU01000266.1 GCA_900319255.1 uncultured Eubacteriales bacterium | reverse complement strand
GGATGGGATGGGGAAACAAAAAATTCCCAAAGCCAACTCCTTATCAAAGTCCCAGAAATATTTTACACCAACGCCGGCGGCAGTAGTTTATAGTTTAATATGTAAAAACGCTCCGGCTTCGTCATTGTCTGATCCCTGACTCCTGATTCAATTCCACTTTCCAAATTCCAAATTCCAAATTCCTCCTTATTCCATTTGTCATCTATTGCATAATCGGGTCAGACTGTGTATAATGGGTGTATAGTAAATTGATTATGATAAAGGAGTTATTATGAGCAGGCTTACGGATATTTCTTATGTTAAGGGTGTACTTTCAAAAAACGGGTTTACTTTCTCCAAGGCGCTGGGACAGAATTTTCTTGTCAATCCTTCGGTTTGCCCCAGAATGGCTGAGCTTTCAGGCTGCGGGGATGATACCGGCGTGATCGAGATAGGTCCGGGCGCCGGCGTTCTTACCAATGAGCTTGCAAGCCTTGCCTGTAAGGTTGTGGCAGTGGAGCTTGACAAAAGACTTCTTCCGGTGCTTGATGAAACTCTCGCTGAGCATGACAATGTCAAGATCATTAACGGCGATGCTATGAAGCTGGATCTTCACAAGCTGATCGCTGAGGAATTTCCCGGGAAAAAGGTTGTTATCTGCGCAAATCTGCCATACTATATAACCTCCCCTATCATCATGCGGATACTTGAGGAAAAGCTCCCTGTCGAATCCCTTACGGTCATGGTTCAGAAGGAGGCAGCCGACAGGATATGCGCTGAACCGGGCACGAGAGAATCCGGGGCTATCAGCGCGGCTGTGCATTATTACAGCGCGCCGGAGCTGCTTTTCAAGGTTTCAAGGGGAAGCTTTATTCCTGCGCCGAAGGTGGATTCTGCTGTGATAAAGCTGTCGATACTCAAAGAGCCGCCTGTCAGCATCGAGGATGAAGCGCTGTTTTTCAGGGTCATCAAAGCCGCATTTTCACAAAGACGAAAGACCCTTTCAAATTCCCTCAGCTCAGGATTATCTCTGCCAAAGTCTGAAATAGCCGCAGTCCTTGAAAAAGCCTGCATCAGACCCAACGCAAGAGCCGAAGAAATGACAATGGCAAACTTCGCAGCCATCACCCGCGCCCTGCAGCAGCAGACATGATATAAGCAGGCGGAAAGATGTCTGCGCACACCGCAATTTGAACTCCCGGTCACACCTCATAACGCTCGAGGAAACGAAAGTAACGCATTGTAAGACCAGACCAGCAATCGATGGTTCCAAGCCAAGCATCCTTGTACTTCCTGCTTTGCACTTTGACTTTGAACTATACCACTAACCACTTAACCACTATCACTAACCACTATCAACTATAAACTACCTCCTCCAGTGGTTGACTTTTTGGATAATTAATGATAAAATAAGAATGGATGTATATGAAAAAGGATCGCTGACGGTCAGTTGCAGCAGATATTCAGGACCGGCGCGGCGATCTATGGAGGTTAAGATGATGAAGAAAAAATATGATGCTGCTGAATTGGAGATAATTTTGTTTGATGTTGAGGATATTATTACTAAAAGCGGTGATAACGAGACTTCCCTAATACCAGATCAACCGGAAGAACCCAGCGCAAACCCAAACAATGTCTGATTTAAAAAAGCAAATTATTTCCGCTGCGAAAAGCTATCAGGTCAACAGAAGCCGGCGAACTATGAGGGTTCGCCGGCTTTTTTCTTTTCTGTTGTCATTTTGGCAGGGTGCTTCTTTTAGTCTCCCTGTCCCCCACTATTTTCCCATCAAAAAAATGCTGCCGCAATTATTCTGCGGCAGCATAATTTTTTATAGTATTCTGCAATATCACTTATTATTGAAAAGTGAAATGATATCCATGTATGATTCATCAGAATCACCGCTTGTTGACTGCTGGGGCTTGGGAGCAGGTCTGCTGCTCTGCTGCGGAACAGTTGTGTTAGCGTTGGGGAATATGGGAGCTTCCTCCTGCTGACGGGGCTGCGGTGCCGGAGCGGGCGCAGGTGTGGGCGCAAAAGGATTATAGCTGGGCTGGGGCTGGGGCTTCGGCTGGGGTCTTGAAACGCCGCCGAAACGGTTCGGCTCCTGTCTTACAGGTGCGCCGTACTGGAAGGGTGAAGGAGCAGCCTTCTTGTCATCCTTCTTTGCAGCGGGTGAATAGCTGTCGGTTGTGGGGAAGCCGGTAGCGATAACGATAACGCTGATAGCATCCTCCATCTCCTCGTCAAGAGCAGCACCCCAGATGATGATAGCATTCTCATCAGCCTGCTCGGAGATCATTGTTGAAGCCTCCTGGATCTCGTCAAGTCCGATATCCGGTGAAGCCTTGATATTTACGATAAGACCCTTTGCGCCCTGGATAGAAGTGCCAAGGAGCGGGCTTGAAATTGCATTCTGAGCAGCGATCTTTGCCTTGTCCTTGCCGGATGCAACGCCCACGCCCATGAGAGCATAGCCTGCGTCCTTCATAACTGAGGTAACGTCTGCGAAATCCAGGTTTACAAGACCCGGGATAACGATAAGATCCGTAATGCTCTGTACGCCCTGACGAAGAACATCATCAGCAGCAAAGAATGCATTCTGGAGAGTGATCTTTTCCTCGCTGATATGCTTGAGTCTTTCGTTAGGGATAACTATAAGTGAATCAACATGCTGCTTGAGGTTTGAGATACCGCTTTCAGCCTGTTCCATTCTTCTTTTGCCTTCAAAAAGGAAGGGTGTTGTAACGATACCTACTGTGAGGATACCCATTTCCTTGGCGATCTCAGCAACGATAGGCGCAGCGCCTGTGCCTGTACCGCCGCCCATGCCGGCTGTGATAAATACCATATCGGTATCCTTGAGCACCTCAGCGATCTGCTCTCTGCTTTCCTCTGCTGCCTTCTGACCGATCTCAGGCTTGGAGCCTGCGCCCTTGCCGTGAGTGATCTTTTCGCCGATCTGCATTTTCAGCGTTGCCTTTGAACGGTTAAGAGCCTGCTGATCTGTATTAATAGAAATAAATTCTACACCTGTAACATAGTCGATCATACGGTCGATTGCGTTTCCGCCGCCTCCGCCGACTCCGACTACCTTAATGTGTACTACTCCATCGATCTCAGTATTTTCAAATTCGTAAGGCATTATTTATACTCCCTTCAAATAAACATCCTGCCGTCTTTCCGGCAGTATATAATATTGCTTTAGAGACGACCTTTAATCATGCGCTTTCCCGTCAGACAGTCATTCTGTCCCAAGCCGTCATTGCCGCAGCCTATCCGGCAGACGATCTTTTACAATTCCTTTTCTTATGAAAACATGGTACTCGCAGCCGTCCTGAAATACAACTATTAATAATTTACCACTTTTGACTTATAATTTCAATACATTCGTCGAAATTTTCGTTATATTTATAATTCTTAATCTAACTGCACAACCCCAGGGTTCTGTTTTTGGTCATTTTCACGACTAAATATTTCACCCGTTAAGCCATAGTTATTTTATCGCCGCCCGCCGGAAAGCGGACAGCGATAATAGAAGCTTATTCCTGATAATCAGTATTACCCTCATCTGTATACAGGTCGGTGTAATCATCTCCGGCATAGCTGTCATTCGTATAATCGGAATAAACATCGTCGCCGGTATAGTCTGTATCACCGGAATCGTAGGTATAATCAGTATCGTCTGTGTAATCAGTTCCCCCGTCGTCAGAATACAGGTCATCGCCGGTTGAATCCATGCCGGTATCATCCGTATAGTCTGTTCCGGCATCGTAATCCGAAAGCCCGTCATCAGCATAGCCGTCGCCGGTATCATCGGTGATGACTGTATCATCAGTGGTTTCAGTGCTTTCACCGGTATCCGCAGTATCTCCGCTGTCTCCGGTATCCAGAGCAGCGCCGGAATCATCCTCGGAGGTCTCCTGGCTGTCAGTCTGCTGCTGAGCCTCCTCCTCCTGCTTGCGCTTCTTTTCTTCCTCCTGACGCTTTTTAGCTTCCTCGCGCTTTTTCTTTTCCTCTGCCTGTTTCTTTGCAAGCTCTTCGCTGTCGCCGGTTATTTTCAGGTAGGATTTTCCCCCCTCGCTGGATGCAAGGGATACGTTAAGCGAGCCGAGAGAAGTCTTTTTAACGCTGGTATTGAGGATATGTGCGGCAGTTTTCAGCTTATAATCCATATTCTCAAAATTGCCGATCAGTATTTTGAAGCCGTTTTTCCTGTGGAGAACTATATTTGACGTATTGGAGATATCCACAGTGATTATCTCATTTGCAAGGCCGTTATCATCAATTGCTGCGATCAGCTTATCCAGATATTTTTTCAGATTGCTGTCCTTATATTTGATAGTAGACGATAGCTTGACATTTTCAAGCTTTGCCCCGAGAACCGTGGGCACGTCATACACCTTTTTATTATTGATCTCGATAACCTTGCCGCTTTTGCCCAGAACTATATATTTGCCGTCACTTTCGATAACAGAGGTAGGCTCTGCTTCTTTGACCTTGATATTGATCTGGTTGAAAAGCTTTTTCTCTATTTCCACATCCTCGATATACGGGAATTTATCCTTTATCTTATTGACCCCCGGAGAGGTATTGCAAAGAAGAAGGTTATCCCCCATTTTTATTTCAGATGCAGCTATTATTTCATTGGTATTATATCTTGTCTTTCCCTGGACGGTGATATCATCTATCTTGAAAAATACGGTAAATGACAGCGCCGTGCAGATGCTCAGAAGCACAACTATGGTCAGCAGCGCAAGAAGTACCTTTTTCAGCTTTCTTATATACGGGCTGTCCGGCTTTTTCGGCGGCTCAAGGGGCTGCGGAACATCATGCTCCTCCGCTTCCCTGTTATCCCGGATAAGCACGTTTTCCGCTGCGTCATCAGCCTCGTTCTGCTTCATGGGGCGTTTCCTTGCGGGAGCCTTATTGATAAGTCTGCCGCCGGTGGTTTCTTCTGCGGGCTTTTCCTTTTCTCTGCCCTTTGGCGCAGGACGCTTCTGCTTTTTCGGCGCGGGCTGTTCGTTTTTCTTTTCAGCCCGCAGCTCTTCCTGCTTTTTCTTTATCTCTGCTTCGTTTCTTTCCTTTTTCTGCACCGGATTGCCGGTTCTGATCTGCTTTTTCTTTCCGGGCACTGCGTTTCCTGCCGGTTTCGGAGGAGCCGGCTTTTTTACGCTTGCGCCCTGCTTTGAAGGAGTCGGACGGGCAGGAGCCTTTCCCTTGGACGGCTGTCTGCGGACAGGGGGAGTATTCTGTTTTGCTTTATTCTGCGGCGGTGCGCCGGCAGGTCTTTTATTCCCCTGATTCCGGGATCTTTGCTCCCCGGAAGAAGGCTTCTTTTCCATTGGATCACTCCTTCCCTGGTTATATTTGCAGCTGATTCTGTACTACAAAAAAGCTGGCGAAGCTTTTACATATCAATCCTTTTCTGAGCGCTCCTCAAGCACTGAAAGAATAACATCATATATCCTTCTCGCTGCATCATTTACAGCCATTTTTCCTGCGTTATCGGAATATTCCTTCAATCTCTCCGGATCGCTTGCAAGCTTGTCGATCTCTTCGGTAAGCTTTTCGGGGGTAAGATCCTTTTCCTCGATCATTACCGCCGCATTCTTTTCCACAAGCGCCATTGCATTATGGAACTGATGATTCTCCGCAACATTCGGAGAGGGTATCAGTACAGAAGGCTTGCCCTTGACCTGTATTTCGCTGAGAGTGATAGCTCCGGCTCTTGCAACAACAAGATCTGCCGCCGCAAGACAGGTGGGCATATTATTTATATATTCCCTGATATCAAGATTCTTTGCGTTTTCAAGGTCAGCTCCCTTTTCCTTGAGAAGATCCGGGAACCATTTTCCATATTGTCCGTAAGCGTGGATATGCTGATATTTGCCGTCCTTTGAGCTGCGGGCTATGATATCTGCAATGGATTCATTGATGATCTTTGCGCCGAGGCTTCCGCCGAAGGACAGTATCACCGGTCTTTCGTCAAGTCCAAGCTCTTTTCTTGCTTCTTCCTTGCGTACTGTCAGGATCTCTCCTCTGACCGGGTTGCCTGTTTCTACAAATCGGCAGCCCTGCTTGAAATGCTTTTTCGCTGCGGGCATGGCAAGCATTACCCTGTCTGCTTTTTTGGCAAGCATTTTATTTGTAATGCCCGGAAAGGCATTCTGCTCATGTATCACTGTGGGGATGCCAAGCTTTGCTGCGGCTCTGATAACCGGACCGCTGACATATCCGCCTGTTCCCACACAGATATCGGGTTTGAATTCCTTTATTATTTCCTTAGCGTCCTTTTCTGCGCTTATCGCCTTTTTTACGGTGACGACATTTTCAGCAAGTCCCTTCGGGGTAAGCTTTCTTCTGAAGCCCTGGACGATGATCCCCCTGAATTCATATCCTGCCTGGGGAACGAGCCTTTCCTCCATTCCCCCCTTGCAGCCGATGTATAATATTTCAGCATCGGGCTGCTGCTGTTTTACAAAGCCTGCGATCGCCAGTGCAGGGTTGATATGTCCTGCCGTTCCTCCGCCGGCAAATATTATTTTCATTGCGTTCACTCCCCCGATCGTTGGTGTTTCATGCTTTCTCAAGATTGGATGTTCTCGAAATCGACAGGACTATTCCCATCTGCGCCATCAGAATTATCAGCGACGTACCTCCGTAGCTGAAAAACGGCAGGCTGATACCTGTATTCGGCAGCCAGTCGGTGATTACCAGTATATTCAGTATCGCCTGAATTCCGATCTGCGCTGAAAGACCCGTTCCCAGCATCGAGCCAAAGGGATCCTTTGCTCTCATGGAAATGGTTATACCTCTCCATACCAGAAGTATGAATACCCCCAATATCAGCACAGCGCCTACAAGTCCCAGCTCCTCACAGACTACTGCAAAAACGAAGTCATTCTGAGCCTCCGGGATATACATGAATTTCTGTCTTGACTGACCAAGACCCAGCCCCCATATACCGCCGGAGCCGATAGCGTACAGTGAATTTCTTGTCTGATATGTCTTATCCCACATATTCTGATCCTTATAGGTCAGTGCCTGACCCCAGCCGTCAAGTCTTTCCATAGCGTAGCCAAGCTTATTGGTAACGATAAGCAGAACCAGCGCAGCGGCGATAAGGATACCTGCGATAAGGAAATATCTCTTGCGAATACCGCCTATATACATCATTATAGCGGCAAGAAGAGTTATGATAACGATACCTGAATAATGCGGCTCAAGCAAAAGCAGAACTGCATACAATACATACATCATCACACAGGGCAGCACGCCTTTTTTGAAGGTATGCATTTCCCGGAAATGCTTCGACGACCAGTCCGCTATGCCAAGTATCAGGGCGAATTTTGCTATTTCCGACGCCTGAAAGCCGAAATCTCCGATAGAGATCCATCTTTTCGGGTTGCCCGGCATGAACAGAACTATGACCAGCAGCAGCAGCGCCACCACATAAAATACCGGCGCAAGCAGATGCAGATGATGATAGTCAAAATATGAAATGCCTATCATTACCGCAATACCTACGGCTGCGAAAATAGCCTGCTTTTCAAGATAGTAATAGCTTTTGTCCTCATAGCGGAGCGCTGCCGGATAGCTGGCTGAATACATCATTATAACTCCGATGATAACCAGGACTACCACCAAAAACAGGAATGTCATATCTATACCGAGTCTTATAGAAAACAGCTTCAATCTGTTTTTTACGGTTTTATTCTTTTTTCCGCCTTCGATCTCAGTCACCTGATCTCTGTTTCTCTGCGGTGACGGTTCGGGGCGGTGCTGCGGAAGTTTTCGTGCCGGAGAAGAACCTGCCGCCATCAAATGCACCCCTTTCTTCCATAAATAACATCAATGACCGGCTCTGCGCCGGTCATCGCAGGGAAAGCTCTGCCCATGCAATGCCCTCTGACCTGCGGCTGTAAGCAATGTTGTCAACTGTTTATGTTGACAACATTACTGCTGTAAGAACCCTGACAGGAGAATTGCCTGTCTTTCCCGACCCTCCTGATGCAGCTCCTACAGGCTGCAATTACATATAATAATAACATAATTATTCTTGACTTGCAATAGAATCGACCCTTTTCTCTCCCCTGCGGAGAGGCTGCGGGCAGAATTTAAAGCATATCAACAAATTTTTATCACAGCTTATGTTTTTTCTGAACTTCCCATAAGGACATCGCAGGCTGAGACGGACATTGCCCGCCTCAGCCGTTCGATAAAGGGAGTTTATCAAAAACTTTTGTAATTACCAAGCAGCAGAAGAAGTGATATAACACCCATCACAGCCTCTACTATACTGAATACTACGACGATCTTTACCTCAGACCAGCCGCACATTTCAAAATGATGATGAATCGGACTCATTTTGAAAAGTCTTTTACCCTTTGTAAGCTTGAAATATGTCACCTGCAGGATAACCGAAAACATTTCTGCGATATATACAAAGCTTATGGGGATGAGTATTATCTCAAGATCAAGCCCGAACATCAGCGCGCAAAGATATCCGCCGAGATACAGCGAACCTGTGTCGCCCATGAAGGTCTTTGCAGGATTGAAGTTCCAGATAAGAAAGCCAAGACAGCCTCCTGCAAGCGCTGCTGACATTATTGAAAGTCCCTGTCTTGCGGTATAGCCTGCCATAAGCATAATGAAGATACCTGCAAAGAAGGTGACTGAACCGTCAAGTCCGTCGATGCCGTCCGTCAGATTCACCGCATTGACGATGCCCACAATAAGTATTGCTGAGATCGGATAATAAAGTATACCGATATCCAGCATCCCGTAGAAGGGAATATAGGTTTTCGTATCCTCACCGAACATATACATGGTGAAAAGATAAGCGCCTGCCACTGCAAACTGCAATATAAGCTTCTGAGGCGGTGTAAGACCTAAATTACGTTTTTTTGCTACCTTTACATAGTCATCAATAAATCCGATAGCACCGTATGCCGCAGCCATGAACAAGCCCGCATATATCTTTACGCTCTGAAGCAGCGTTTCCGGCGGAAAGCCCTTGCTGTCTGTATTCGTAAGATGAAACAATATAACGCATATCAGTGTTGAGGCTATGCTTGAAATGATGAACATGAAGCCGCCCATTGTAGGCGTTCCCTGCTTGTCCTTATGCCATTTGGGGCCTTCCTCAAGTATAGTCTGTCCAAAATGCTTCTTCTGCAGAAACGGCACAAGCCATATTCCCAGAAGTCCTGCAACTGCAAAGGACGTTATTGCCGAAACAATTGTCCAAATTCCTGACATTTAAGTTCCACCTTTCTGCAGATCTCTGATAAAAAGCGCTGCTCGGTTTTTTTATTTCCCTTATACGGAGATCGTAGCCTTGAAGATCATTTTGCTCTCC
>ONNU01000267.1 GCA_900319255.1 uncultured Eubacteriales bacterium | reverse complement strand
ATGAAAAGGGAACATATGCAAAGTTTACTCCCACCACTGCGGCAGCTTATGACGTAAAGGTAGTAGCCAAGGACAGCAAGGGCGCAAAAGCAAATAAAGTATTCAATATCAATGCGGTAAGTGCATGATCTGTTCCTGCGCAAATACAGCAGAGCGATTGTAAAACAGAGCAGGGTGTGTTTGCCGGCAGGGCACACACCCTGTCCCCATAAATGTTGATGTGGGGGAGAGCCATCTGTTTTGTTATATCGAATAATTAATTCAGGAAAGGATGTTATTATGAGATCAAAAATTATATCCAGAACAACCGCAGCCCTTCTTTCAGCAGCAGTTACGATTCCTATGGTATTTTCATCATTTACCACTGTTACGGCTGCGGAAAGTCCTCTCGGTGCATCTAACGGGATCAGCTATGAGTTTTCCGGAAAAACGCCCGGAAAAGCAGGTTATGCGGAGGGAACCATTACCTTCAAGGCTGCGTCAAGCGGAAAATACAAGCTTTACTGGGCAGATAACAATAAGGCGCTCGATGACTATTATCCAATAAAGGAATTCAGTCTCAGCTCCGGCGGCACAGGCACAGTAAAAATGGGATATCATACAGCAATCCCTGCAAATGCAACAAAGATCATAGCCACTACAGGATCCCTTAACGTATCGGATGCAGCCTATGTATATGATATACCTGATAATAAGAGGCTTTCAGATGTCAGCGGTAATCTGCTTTATACATTCACCACTTTTTCAGATATCCATATTGACAGATGCAATTATTATTATGTGAACTGTGATACAAATCTTAAAAATGGTCTGAGCTACAGCGCTAAAAAGAATGCTGATTATATTATTGTTTCCGGGGACTGTATTACCAATGACGGAGGTCCCGATAAGGAATATGATGTTTATGAGGAACTGATCAGCAAAAGTGATTTCGTAAATCCTATCTGGGAATCTGACGGCAACCATGATCTGCACAGAGGTGTGGAGCTGGGTGTGAAAGCCTTTACCCAGGCTACCGGTACCGATGGTTCAAAAAGCGGAAAGCCCTATTTCTACAAAATAGAGGAAAAAACCGGGGATATGTTTATCTTTATGGCTCTGGAGCAAAAGGCTCCGGCTGAATATGAGGAATTTTCTGATGAGCAGATAGCATGGGTCAAGGATCTTCTGAGCAAAAACTATTCATCAAGAAATATCTTCCTTGTACAGCATTCTCCTGTAAACGGCTTCGGTGCCGGCGACAGAATGAGCAAGCCTTATTACGGCGGACTTCTCAATACCAGCTTCAAGAATAACGAGGAATTCAGAAAGCTTCTTATCCAGTATCCTGATATAGTGTTCCTTTCAGGTCATACACATGAAGATTTTTCTATGGATTATAACTATTCCGATGAAAACGGTGAGGCTGCAAATATGATCCACATTCCTGCGCTTGTAGGAAGCAAGCTTCCTAATTCCACCGACACCGCTCTCGACAGCAACGGCGGCAAGGGCTTTAATGTTCAGGCATATATCGCTGAGGTATATGAAAACGAGATCATTTTCTACGGTGTAGATATTTCAAAGGGATTGGTTTATCCCCAGTACAGCTATATCATGGAGGGCGGACGCACCTCAGCATCTGCTGTAAACGATCCCCCTGCTGAGAGACCTCTCAAGAATAAGACCGTTGATATTACAGATAAGCTTGTAAGTGTCAAGGCTACCCTTTCAGCAAATTATAAATTCGCGTCCTATGACGCATATCAGGCAGTAAAGAAGCTTTACTACAAGTACAAGGATCAGACCACAGCAGACGAAAGCGTTATTGATGAGTTTGATGAAAAGCTTGCTGCGCTGGCATCCTATACCGGTTCAGTAATTAATCCCACCTACTATGATACATATTATTTTGTAAACAACAAGAACTGGAGCAGCGTATATGCCTATGCATGGGACGGTTCAAACAAAAATGCTGCATGGCCCGGTGTACAGCTCAGCAAGTGCGGAACCCAGGATGGCTATGATGTATATAAACTCGCTTTCAATAAAAAGGGAGAGTATCCGAAAGTTATTTTCGATAATGGCAGCAGCGATAAGCAGACCGTTGATCTCATTCTGGCAGATTACCAGTATAACGGCTTCTCCATCGGCAGCGAGTCAAGCGGTAAATTCAAGGTAAATAACTTCAAATATGACGGCGGAGATGATCCCGATCCTGATCCTCCCACACCTCCTGTAAATGATGACAGATATGCTCTGCTTTATTACATTACAGACGAGCATGGCTGGACAGTTATTGACACCTATCTCCAGCCCGATGAAAAAACAGGAAAGTATACGCTTACCTATGTTCCCAAGAATGACAAGACCTTCAGCTGCAGCATTTATGATAAAACAGAAGGCAAATATTATGGTCTTGAAACAAGCGCAGATTATAGCTTTGAGGACGGACTTTCAAAGGAATTTACATTAGTAAAGGGCAGCTCAAGGAAAAAGAGTATAACAGTGAGAGGACTCAGCCCCACAAATGTTCTTGATTTCGTATATGATCCTTCCACACTTCAGATGAAGGTAACATGCAGAGATACCACAGTT
>ONNU01000268.1 GCA_900319255.1 uncultured Eubacteriales bacterium | reverse complement strand
TTTTTCAATTATATTGTGGTATAATAGCTTAGTTTATATTGCAATGGTTTGCTTATAGAGAATTATAAGGGAAATGCCGTCATGCTGCGGACGGTGTTGTGTGTGAATTGAGCGTTGACCGGAGGATATATTTATGGCTGTTAAAGGAACATCCAGTAAAAATGAGCTCATATTCAAAATAGCATTCTTTTGTGTGTTCGCTTTTAGTCTTATCGTGGGTATGGTTTTAGCGGGCAACCCAAAAAATGTTTCAGATTTTGAAACTGAAAAAACTGAATATATTGAAAAGTGGGTCGTTACTGATTCTTCCGGAAAAAGCTTTGAGACCGGAAGAACTTATAACGATGACAGGGCATTGAATGAGAATTTTACTATCCGGGCAAGGCTGCCTGACAGGATCGGGCTTGATAATGTGCTTTGCTTCCAGAACCGGAGTAATACCAGCGTCTATATCGGCGGAAAGCTCCGTAAGTCCTTCGACAGGCTGAAGGATACCGGTATCCCCGGAGGTTCTCTCAAGGAGGTTTATATTACCGTGCCTCTGAGTCAGGAGGATGCAGGGGCAGAACTGAAAATGGTAAGGTGTAAGACCGACTGGAATCCGGTCGTCGTGCCTGAGACCTTCGTCACGACCTCGATCGGGTTTTATAATTATATGACCGGAAAGTATGGTATGCCGTTTGCCTTGACAGTGGTGCTTTTTGTAGCATCATTGCTGGCTGCGGTGTTGGCTCTGGTGATGCGTATATGGAACCGGCAGAAAATGTATATGCTTTATGCTGCTCTCGGCGTAATGGATGTCGCCTGCTGGCTCATCTCGGTCTCTCAGCTTACGCCTTTGGTCACGGGTATATATTATGTAGACGGACTGATGGGCTTTTTATTCTGTATGATGATGCCCCTGTCGCTGATAATCTATATCAACTTTATCCAGAAGGAAAGATATAATAAGCTGTATTACACTTTATTCGGCGCAACCATGCTGAATTTTGTGCTGTGGACGGTGCTGCATTTCACCGGAGTGATCGACTTCCAGTCGGCGCTTGTCTATATTGATTCCGTGCTGGGTGTTGTGATCCTGTGCGTTATTATTACCCTTGCTCTTGATATCAGAAACGGGCATATCAGGGACTATCTGTATACAGCCTTCGGATTCCTGCTCTTTATGATAATGTGTATCGTGGAGATAGTTATTCTGATAGCTGCGCAGAATGACAGCAGTCAGATCGCTATGATTATAGGTCTGATGTGCTTTCTTGTGCTTGTTGTGCTGCAGCAGGTGGACGATATCAAAAAGGTCAAGAATGCCCTTGAGAAGGAGGTCAATAACAAGATACAGGAAAATGAGCAGATGCTTATCCATATCGTACAGACCCTTGCAGGTACTATTGATGCTAAGGATACCTATACCAAAGGTCATTCCGGACGTGTCGCCGATTATTCCAAGGAGATCGCAAGACGCTATGGCTACGATCAGGCGGGTCAGAACGATATCTATATGATGGGTCTTCTCCATGATATCGGTAAGATAGGTGTGCCGGATGCTGTTATCAATAAGCCCGGCAAGCTTACAAATGAGGAATATGAAATAATAAAGAAGCACCCGGTTATGGGCGCAAAGATACTGAGCAATATCAAGGAAAAGGAAGATCTTTCCCTTGGAGCAAGGTGGCACCATGAGAAATTCGGGGGCGGCGGATATCCTGACGGTATCGGCGGCGACCAGATCCCGGAGCAGGCAAGGATCATTGCTGTTGCTGATGCATATGACGCAATGACAAGCTACAGAAGCTACCGTGACCCCATGTCCCAGGAGCGTGTACGGGAGGAAATTGAAAAAGGCAGGGGAACACAGTTTGATCCCCGGTTTGCAGATATTATGCTTGAGATGATGGCTGAGGATAAGGATTATAAGCTGAGAGAGAATAAGCAGAGCGTACAGGCGTAAAAGCTTCGCCAGCCTCATTGCCGGAAAAGACCGAAAGAACCTACGTTTTTGAAAGCCCTATGCACCACCCATTCCCCTTTATACAAAAGCTCAGATTTTTCCGTAATACTCCCTCCTCGAGGGAGGCGGAAGAAAAGAATAAAGAATAAAGAATAACTCCCCCAACCCACAAACCGGTCATCTTCAAAGCACAGCGAGAAAATGACGGACAGGGAAAAAGAAAAAGCCGGTGAATCCAACAATTCATCGGCTTTACTTAATGTGACAGCTTTTAATAAATTCCGCACTGCTGCAAAGCGGATTATTTTTCTGCGCCCAACTGAGATGTCAGCTTTACGGATTCAGGTTATTGAAAAATACCAGAATATACAATGATCAATAGCAGCAAAAAACCGATGGGGCTTTGTCCATCGGCTTTTTAATATTTTTGTTTGATAATATGCTATTTCATCAGACGATATAAACATAAGGGTTGCTGTCCTCATCAAGCCATTCGAGAATGGTTTTCATTGTTGCCTGCGGTACTACTACACTGCCCTCTGACGGTGAATCGCCGCAGTTGATAAAGATGGAATTTGCAAGACCTGTATCAATATTGTATGTATTGTATTCGATCACGATACCGTATTTGTACGCATCCTTTGCAGAGATCATATGATCTGCGCTTGACCAGTCCTTTTTGTCTGTGCCCTCTACCATGGTGTTATAAAAGGCTGAATGAGGATCGTCTACCCAGTAGGTCTTGTCGGTGATCTCAAACATGGGATAGGTTGACTGGGGCTTGTCGCCAATGTAAAAGCCCTTGCCCAGGGTATAGAAGCCCAGCGGTGTTCTGCGTGAATCAGGCTCGAGATCATAGCCTGTGCCTTCCTCGCCGATGAAGCCCTTATCTGTCATGGGCTTTTCCTCGCCGACTATATTCCACCAGTAGCCGTTATCATTCTTCTGATAACAGTAGATCTTTGCTGTGCTGTCGGTGTTTGTGTCTACTACTATGAGATGATCGAAGCCCAGGCTTTCAAAGCTGAAGCCTGAATTATTGATGAATTCGGAAAGATCCTTCGGCTGACTGTTCAGACCATCGGGAGCTTTCAATATCAGCCCCTCAGTGGATTTTGTTTTATTGTCCTTGCTTGTCTCCTTTGAAGGCTCTTCTTCCTTTGAGGACTGCTGTTCCTTTTCGGAGCTTTCCTTTGCAGATGCTTCTGAAGCCTGCTGTGAGCTTTCGCTTTTGCTGTTTTCAGTCTTTGACTGCTCCGAAGCGGCGCTGCTTTCGGATTTGCCGCCGTAAAGCTCCGGGGGGATCAGCTTTCCGTTCGTTTTTATATCTATCGCAAGGGCAGCCACAGCCGCCAGCGAAGCTGCAAGCACAAGCGACAGAAGAGTCTCAGCTATAATAAAAACTGGCTTTTTCATTTTCTTTCATCCTTCCTTGATTTACGTCTTTATATGATAAAATGAAATACTTTCCTATATATATTATAGCTGATTTTTTGGATTTGTAAACAGTTTTTTGAATATTGTAATAATTTGGCGGGGAAAGGATGAAATATGGATACAATAGCTCAGGTCTATGCTTGATCAGGACAATGTCATCATCTTATTTTTTTCAGTCACTGCCTTGCGGCAGTGAGGTTAGTTTGCTGATAAGCACAACAAGGGGACGCCCTCTTTCCCACAATGTCATTAAGGTAAGAACAGAGTAAAAAAATAAAATAGTGATAAAGTGAGCACATCTTCAAAGTTGTGCTCTTTAAGCGAAAAAAAGGCATGACAAAAAGGGGCTGTGAAGAAACGATGAAACAATCATCAAATCTTCACAGCCCTTGAAATTTTGTTGAAAACTTTCCCTAAAAAACA
>ONNU01000367.1 GCA_900319255.1 uncultured Eubacteriales bacterium | reverse complement strand
TTTTATCGAATTTCTGCTTTCTGTCCAACGCGCGGAGGATCGGTGTCGTGAGTTGATTCGGGATTCTACCTTATTCAGGGAGTTAAAGCGGAATAGTGGATTCCATTTATCCGCCCGCATCTGAGATGTCAGTTTCACGGATTCAGGTAAAATGCAAAAGAAAAACAATACAAATGACCGGAACGCAGAGCATTGGCTTTGCGTTTCTTTTGCGAAGGCTTTCGTCGCTGCTGTAAACAGGAACTGGAAGCTTCAGACTTATGATATCGAAGGAGCTGCCGTTTTACAAGATCATACAAAAAGGACTGCCGCGCGTCAGCGTTTGCGGCAGCCCCTGCTTTTTTGTACCACATCAAGGTGGTAAAGGTCGTGATATAGTTTTTGCTGTGATTCGTATATCAGCCCTGAGCGAATTTCATTTTCAGACTGCTGAGCTGACTGCTGTCTGCCTGTTGGGGGGCATACCAGCCTCTTTCCTGCATTTTTGAATAGATCTGATCCTGCAGGGAAAGGGAAGTACCCAGGGAATCGGAAAATGCAGTGCGGACGTTATCGGTGCTGGATTCGATGGCACCGTGCATATAAAGATCGCATACACCCTTCTCTAAAAGCAGAAGGTTTTCCATAATGTTTCTGTCGTCCATAGTTGTCCTCCTCAAAGAAGATCGTAAAAATTCTTGAAAATAGCTTTGTGCTGGCGGCTGAGCTGTCTGGTGAATTCTTTAAGCTCACGGTCGCAGATCTTTTCGGCACTTTCGCTGAACTGGGTCTGGAAATACTGCTCGTGACCGAGAGCATCCTCAACGTACAAAAGCTCCTTGTTTGTCATAACTTCATCTCCGGATAGGGCTTTTTTGCTGCCCCTTGTTTTTTTACAGCGCTTGCTGTACTTTTATTATTGTTCATCCTGCCGCTTGTTATACGGTCAGCAGGATGATTTTTTTGACTTTAACCTGAATCCATGAAGCTCAACGACATAAATAAATCAAGCTGCTGTATTCATGCGTATTATATACATTATTCAGAATTATAAAATTAACCGAAAAAAGGATTTTTTCAGATTGAGCTTTAACCTATCGAATGATACATTACCAAATCCTAACCGCTAAAGTCTGGGTTGCTGATGGGGATAAGGAAAGGGGATTCCAAAAGGGCGAAAACTCAAGGGGGAGGCCTTGTGGTTGACCCACCAAAGCAGAAAAAATAAAGAAGTATGACTCAGAGTATGAAAGCGGAACAGCGGATCACCTTTATCCGCCCGCAGCACTTCCACGGCACGCCGGCGTGAAATTTGTTGATAATGCATTGACAATTGATATACTTTTAGTGTAAAATGGTAAACGGAATATTATTCAGTCTTGCGGTCTGCTGTACCGGGGGAATTTTCAGAGCTTCTGAACCGGGCGCTGACCGAAAACAGGAAGATAATATATTGTATCATTAAGTACAGATTTTCAAAAAAAGATCGGAGATGGTAAGAATGCAGAACGAATATTTGTTACTTAACGAAAGCTTCTTTAATATTACACAGGAATTAAGAGATCTCAGCGCGCTGTGTGAGAAAAACGGTAAGATAGATAAGGAGCTTTATCCGAAATATGATGTCAAAAGAGGTCTTCGTGATCTTAACGGTAAGGGTGTGCTTGCAGGTCTTACCGAGATATCCGAGATATGCTCATCAAAGATGGTTGACGGCGTAAGCGTACCCTGTGACGGAAAGCTTTATTACAGAGGCATTGACGTTGAGGAGATAGTAAAGGGCTTTATCGCTGATAAACGCTTCGGCTTTGAGGAGGTCACATATCTGCTCATATTCGGCGAGCTTCCGGATAAGGAGCAGCTTGCTCAGATCAAGAAGCTTCTTGCAACATACAGAAATCTTCCCCAGACCTTCCCCAGAGATATTATTCTCAAAGCCCCCAGCACAGATATGATGAACGGTCTTGCAAGATGCGTGCTTACGCTTTATTCATATGACCCGAACCCGGATGATACCTCGCTGCCGAATGTTCTCAGACAGTGCCTGCAACTGATCGCGCTGTTCCCTGTGCTTTCTGTCTACTGCTACCGGGCATTCAGCCATTATTATCTCAGGGACAGTCTTTTCATACATTCTCCGCAGGCTGAGCTTTCCACAGCTGAAAATATCCTTTATATGCTCAGACCTGATTCAAAATATACAGAGCTTGAAGCAAAGCTGCTTGACATGGCGCTGGTTCTCCACGCTGAGCACGGCGGCGGTAATAACTCAAGCTTTACGACCCATGTTGTATCTTCATCAGGCACAGATACATATTCAGCCATAGCTGCGGCGCTCGGCTCTCTCAAGGGACCAAAGCACGGCGGCGCAAATATCAAGGTAGTAAAGATGTTTGACGATATGTATCAGAATATCAAGGATTACACCGATGAGGAAGAGGTAAAGGCATATCTGCGCAAGCTTCTCCACGGAGAGGTATTTGACAAGGCAGGGCTTATCTATGGTATGGGTCACGCAGTTTATTCAATTTCCGACCCCAGAGCGAGAGTGTTCAAATCATTTGTAGAAAGCCTTTCGGAAGAAAAGGGCAAGCAAAAGGAATTTGCGCTGTATTCGCTTGTCGAAAAGCTTGCACCGCAGGTAATCGCTGAGGAAAGAAGAATATATAAGGGCGTAAGCGCAAATGTGGACTTCTACAGCGGCTTTGTATATAATATGCTCGACCTGCCCACACAGCTGTATACACCCATATTCGCTATCGCAAGAATAGCCGGCTGGTCAGCGCACCGTATGGAGGAGCTTGTGAACCCCAGCAAAATCATCCGTCCCGCTTATATGAACGTTCACGAAAGAACACCCTACAAGCCCCTTGCAGACAGATGACGGTTTTTTAAACATCAGCTGTATGACAACAAACATTATTCAAACCTTAATACATGAAACTGATATCAC
>ONNU01000271.1 GCA_900319255.1 uncultured Eubacteriales bacterium | reverse complement strand
CAAACATCTGTCTGAATGCAAGACGACCGATACGGCCAAAACCATTAATAGCAACTTTAACTGACATGGGAATTACCTCCTAATAATTATTACTGTTATTATTTTATAGCATTTTGAAAGAAATTACAAGTGTTTGCGTTAAATTTACCAAAAAAATTTTAATATTTTTTGTTTTTGCACCAATTATTGCATGAAATGGCAAAAAAATTCGGCATACAGGGTTTTCACAAAGCTTTATCTGAGCATACCGGGCATTCTGCCGGATATTATTATCCTGCCTGGACTTTCTGCAAAAAAACAGCCGTGCGTAAGCTTTTGGCACGGCTGTTTGAATATTCAATTAATCATCAGTTCCCATTTCGTCAAGAAGTCTGAATATCTCGTCGTAATCCTCCTGGCTGCTTTCGTCTGCAAACGGATCCTCGTCACTGAAATCGGAGACTTTCTCTTCATCGGCTGCCTGTGCGGGAGCTGCGCTGTCCGTGTCCGGCTTCTTCTCCTCCGGAGCTTCCTTAGCAGGCTCAGGCTCGCTGTTTGTGACGCTTTCAAAGGTCATGGGCGCAGGCTCTGCATTCTGTACGCTCTCAAAGGTCATGGGAGCAGGCTCTGCATTCTGTACGCTCTCAAAGGTCATAGGAGCAGGCTCGGTGTTCTGTACGCTTTCAAAGGTCATGGTCGCAGGCTCGATATCCTGTACGCTCTCGAAGGTCATGGGGGCTGGCGCGGGTATATCGCTGTTATCATCCTCGAATGAAAGCGGACCCTTTGAGATGCCTTCATCAGCTGCGCCGTTATTGATATCGCTCATTGCCTTTTTCAGATTTGAGAAATCCAGCGTATCTGTATCCTCGGATACATCGGGATCATCAAATTTAAGCGAACCGCTGTACTTTTCAAGGGGTGAATATCCGAATTCGTCGTCCTCGTCCCTTGACCTGCTCCTTGAAGAAGCCTTGCTTTTCTTGCTGCGGCTCTTTTTAGGAGCTTCATCCTCCTCAGGCTCGGCTGAAATAGCGCCGAGGAAGCCGGGATCGTCGTCGTCATCGTCAAGATCGTATTCATCTCCGACTTTTTTGCCGTTTCTGAGATACTGAGCATTTTTTGCATTGCTGATAACGAAGGATGCTGCATAAAGTACAAAGGAAAGATCAGCAACGCACAGAAGAACTCTGCCGATAGTAGGCTCAATTACAAGAACATCTATGGTTCCGCCCTGGGGAGTGGGTGAGAACATCTTGATAAGAAGATCAACCGTGGTGATAAGTCCGCACATTATGTAGCAGATGCCATAGAAGGTGGTTCTTCTGACTGCGGCTCTTGCGCCTGTTTCAGCAAAGAACATAGCCTGATAGAACAGGAACAGAAGCAGGAATGTCACAGATACAACATCAAACATTTCTGTTGCATGGATAGAAACCTTGGAATAGTCGATAAAAAGTGTGATAAGCCTTCCGCAAGCCCAGCCCGGAAGAACAAGACCTGCAAGGGGGAATTTGTTCATGCCGTTGTGACCTGTGAATGAGACGCAGGCTTCATACAGAAGTACGCCGCCGCCCAGCAGGGAAAGCAGGCACATGATGATGCTTCCTGCAAGGGAATCCGAAGAGCCGAGAGAAAACAGATTGATAATGCCCGAGCCGAGAACAGAAACTGCTGCCAAAAAGCCGAACATACCGGTAGCCTTGCTTTTCGGGGGAGTAAGCACCACATCCACCTTTCTGTCTGCGATCAGGAGAATAACGCCGATTAACCAGACAAGGACAATGGATATAACAAATGCCGCGGAACAGATTTCGGAATTTACAAAGAAGCCGACACCGTTTACATTGAATATGGTATCGCAAAGCTTTGCAACGCCGCCAATGATACCGAAAATGACCATCGGTATCCATAGTTTATTGATTTTCATATAATAGCGCTCCTTCTTTCGTGAGAATGTATAGCAGACCGTAAATTCAGGATCGCAGCAGGCGCTTTATGCGGCGCGCTGCGGATCCTGCTCCCGGCTGCTGTCAGAATGTACGCTGAGGTGGGGAAGGGCAGGAAAGACCGCTTCCATAATATATGACGGAAATATTTTACCGTGCTTCACGCTGGGATATGGGAAGGTACTGCTTGCCGTGAACCATAGAACGGTAAGCGGGACGGATTATCCTGCCGCCGTAGGTGACCTCCTCCATTCTGTGGGCACACCATCCTGCGATTCTTGAAACTGCAAAAAGCGGAGTAAACATTTCGCTGGGTATGCCGAGCATATCATAAACAAAGCCCGAATAAAAATCAACATTTGCGCAAATGACCTTCTGGCTGCCCTTGACCTCTCTCATAACCTTTGGTGTCAGGCGCTCGACGCTTTTGTAAAGCTCAAATTCATCGGTCATATGTTTTTCCTGAGCGATCTTTTCAGCGGTATTTCTGAGAATGACGGCTCTGGGATCGGAAAGAGTGTAGACCGCATGACCGAAGCCGAAGATCAGCCCGCTGCCGTCGCCCTTTTCCTTTCGGATAATGCCTGCAAGATAATTATATATCTGCTCGTCATCCTTCCAGTCAGCTACATCCTGCTTGAGAGCGTTCATCATTGTGCGTACTCTCAGATTAGCACCGCCGTGACGGGGACCCTTGAGGGAGCCGATAGCTGCTGCAATAGCTGAATATGTATCTGTACCGGAGCTTGAAAGCACTCTTGTGGAGAAGGTGGAGTTATTACCGCCGCCGTGCTCTGCATGAAGTATCATGCACAGATCAAGAAGCTTTGCTTCGGAATCAGTGAATTTCATATCAAATCTCAGCGCCCTGAGTATTGATTCACTGGTGGAAAGAGAAAGATCCACAGGATGGAAGAACATACTTTCCTTGTCAAATACCCTGCGCTTTACCTGATAGGCGTAGGTCATTATAGTAGGCAGGGAAGCGATAAGCTGTATCGACTGCCTCATGGTGTTTTCAAGGGAAGTATCATCGGGGTTTTCATCAAATGTATAAAGCCCCAGCACTGAATGTGCCAGCTTGTTCATGATATCCCTTGAGGGCAGCTTCATTATCATATCCTCAGCAAAATCATGGGGAAGCTCCCTGTAAAAGCCGAGTATCTCCTTGAAGCGCTCAAGATGCTCCCTGTCAGGCAGGCTGCCGAAAAGCAGAAGCCATGCGACCTCTTCATATCCGAAGCGATCCTCTTTGATGCAGGCATCTATAATATCCTTGACATCATAGCCTCTGTAGGTAAGCTTTCCTTCATCGGGGATCCTTTCACCGTCTGCGATAAGAAAGCCGTGAACATTACATATATTGGTGAGACCCGCCATAACGCCTGTGCCGTCAGGATTTCTCAGACCCCGCTTTACGCCGTAGGTCAGATAATCCTGTTTATTAAAGCCGTTATATCTGCGGTATTCATCACAAAGCCCGGTAAGCTTGTAGTCATAATTGCCGGCATTTGCCGTCATTGCGCATACCTCATTTCATTATCTCTTCGATTCGGTATCATAAGAAAACACCGGAGTTCCTTGCCGGAAGCGCAGCGAAAAGCCGGTATTTCCGGAGGTTTCCGTATTTTCCTAAAATAATACACCTTATATTTTAACTTTTTTTTGCTCATATGTCAAGAACGGACTACATATTACTTGAATATACTCTGAAAAAAATCTCTGTCATCAGGAGGATATATGAAAAAACGCATCATTATAATACTTTTTCTGTTTATGACAATGGCGGTGCTGCCGATGCTGTCGGTGAGGGGATGGGACAGCCTTTTAAGTCCCGATGCAGAAAGCTCTGAGCCGGAGCGATCCGCTCCCGGAGATTCTGCCGGAAACGATTCGGAGGACAGCTTTATCATACTTGACACATCCACAGGAAATACGGTAAAGCTCAGCGGAAAGGAATTTCTCCGGGGCGCGCTGAGCTATGAAATGGCGCCGTCATTTGAGACGGAGGCGCTGAAAGCCCAGGCTGTGGCTTGCTACACCTATTTTTCACGGCTGCGGGAGCATCAGCGGGAAAACCCGGATCCGGAAATGAAGGGCGCGGATATCAAAGCCGATCTGAGCATCGGGCAGTTTTATCTCAGCGACAGCCAGCTTCGTGAAAAATGGGGAAGCAGCTATGAAAAGGGCATCAGCAAAATAAAATCGGTCTGTGACAGCGTATACGGCATGACCATAACAGACAGCGGCGGAGAGCTTATAGATGCCGCATATCATGCAAACTCCGGCGGCTGTACAGAGGATGCGGGGGAGGTATTCGGCATAGAGAATAAAAACCTGCGCAGCGTTGCAAGTCCGGGAGATGCATATGCGCCGGACTATATCACTGATACGGCTTTCACCGCTGATGAATTCCGTGAAAGGCTTCATAACAGCGGCAGCGAAATAAAATTTTCAGGTTCGCCGGAGGATTATATAAAAAGCTGCGACTGCACACCAGCGGGGACGGTCAGAAAAATAAATATCTGCGGCACCTCCCTGACTGGTCAGCAGATACGCAAAGCCTTCGACCTGAACAGCGCAGTTTTTGCCATTGAATACAGTGACGGCATATTTACCTTCACCGTCAGAGGCTGCGGTCACGGCGTAGGCATGAGCCAGTACGGAGCCAATTCCATGGCACTCTCCGGCGCAGGCTTCGAGGAGATACTTCTTCATTACTATTCGGACGCAGAAATCAGGAGTCAGGAATTTATTTGAATTTGGAATTTATTTGAATTTGGAATTTATTTGAATTTGGAATTTGGAATTTGGAAAGTGGAATTGTTTTGAATTTGGAATGAGGAGTGGGGAATGAGGGGGGAGGTGGCTCTGTATAATTCTGGGATGGAAACAAATTACGAGGATTACGAGGGTTACGAGGGTTTTATATATCTTTCCTTTGATAATTTCTATTACTTTCCGGAATTCCTCGTAATGTTCGTAATTGAATGGCGATAAGCCCAGTGTTCATCAGGGGTTCAGCAATTACGAGGAAAAGCGTTTTCCCTCGTAATTTATCGTAATTCCTCGTAATGTGATAAAAACATACACAATGGAATGCTGCACTATGCATCAATAAACCAGAGAATAGTGATTAGTGGATTCTTAAAATGCAGGCTTATGTATAATTCCTCATTCCTAATTCAAATAAATTCCACTTTCCACTTTCCAAATTCCAAATTCCTGATTCAATTCCACTTTCCACTTTCCACTTTCCAAATTCCAAATT
>ONNU01000272.1 GCA_900319255.1 uncultured Eubacteriales bacterium | reverse complement strand
GGGGGGAGATAAGGAAAAGGGATTTCAAAAGGGGAGAACCTTAAGAGGGGGGGCGCAGCCCACCTCTTGTGGTTCTCCTCTTTTGTCGCAGCGGCATTTGCCGCTGCCCTGGAAGAAGTCAGCAAACAATAGAAGTCAGGAAGTAAAGAATAACTCCCGAATCTGTGTTTCTGCTTTAGTCATTCAAAATAATGATATATTCTTCTCTCTCTGAGCTGGCTGTGGATTATTTCATCCCCCTTTTCCATCCAACTATAATACGCGGGAATGAAAGCAACGCATTGTCAGACCTGCCCCGCGATTATGACACTGGCGGCACGCCAGGGCTTTTCAAGTCGCGGGGAATGTGTTATAATTATGTGGGAACAGGGCTGAAATTGCTTTCCGGATGCGGAATGTCCGGACGAAAGGGGCGGAATTGTTGAGAAATCAGGATATTATGATGGTAAGAGCAGCTTCGGATGAGGTGGAAATAAATCAGAATGAGCTTGCGCAAAGACTCGGAACAGCAAGAGGCTATAACGATGATCTTATTGAAAGCTGTAAAAAAAGACTGATGGAGATAATTGACTATAAATGCGCCTATATCAGAATAAGGCTTGATGTACCCCGGGAGAATGTCTGCGCTTTTGACTTTATGACGGTGGAAAGCCGACAGCTGTATAATAATCTCAAAGGGTGCAAAGAGGTCTTTGCAATGGCGCTGACCGCCGGGATCAATGTTGACAGAGAGCTTGCAAAGCTCAGGATCGTATCGCAGGCTGAATATTTCGTGACGGATGCCCTTGCTTCAGCGGCTGTTGATTCATTTGCAGACTACGCTTCTGCAAAAATGAGGGGCGTGCTTAAAACTGCGCCGAGATTCAGTCCCGGCTACGGAGATTTTTCTCTGTCCTTCCAGAAGCCCTTTCTTGAAAGACTGGACGCTCACGGACTATTGGGAATAACACTTGACAACGCATATTTAATGACACCAATGAAATCAATCACTGCTATAATGGGGATAAGAACATGAAAAAGATAACGGAGCTTATAAAAGAAAAAAGAGTATATTTTGACGGCGGTACAGGTACTGCACTGCAAAAGATAGGACTGCCTGCGGGTCAGCCTCCGGAGCTGTGGAACCTGACATACCCGGAAAGGATCACCAGCCTGCATGAGCAATATTTTGACGCAGGCGCAAATATCGTAAAGACCAATACCTTCGGTATCAACAGGGTCAAATTTGAAAATTATGATGAGCTGATAAAAGCCGGCATAAGCTGCGCAAAAAAAGCGGCTCAGGGCAGGGAAGAGGCATATGTTGCCTTTGATATGGGACCTACGGGTCAGCTTCTTGAACCGCTGGGACCGCTGAGCTTCGAGGATGCAGTGTCGATCTTTGCCGATAATATCAGGGCAGCCGAAGGATGCGGAGCTGACCTTGTGCTGATCGAAACCATGAATGACAGCTACGAAACAAAGGCGGCTGTTCTTGCGGCAAAGGAAAACTGTGATCTTCCCATATTTGTCACCAATGTGTATGACGCAAGCGGAAAGCTGATGACCGGGGCGGATCCCGGAGCGATGATCGCTATGCTTGAGGGACTGAGAGTTGACGCTGTGGGAATGAACTGCTCACTGGGACCCGATATGATGCTTGATATCATCGGGGAATTCAGGAAATATTCCTCTCTCCCTGTCATAGTCAACCCCAACGCCGGACTGCCGGAAATGAAGGACGGCGAAACCGTTTATAATATCGGCGCAGAGGAATTTGCCGGTTATATGGTAAAGCTTGCAGAGGGCGGCGCAGCGATACTGGGCGGCTGCTGCGGAACGACACCGGAGTTTATAAGGATACTTAAAGAAAAGACTGCCGATTTGCCCTACAGCCTGCCGGAGGAAAAGAGCTTCACCTGCGTTTCCTCCTATACCCATGCGGTGTATGTGGGGGATGATCCCATACTTATCGGCGAGCGCATAAATCCTACGGGAAAGAAAAAACTAAAGGAAGCCCTCAGAGCCGGGGATCTCAATTATATCCTGAACGAAGCTATAAAACAGACGGATGCCGGATGTCATGTGCTTGATGTCAATGTGGGACTTCCCGAGATAGACGAAACCGAAATGATGAAAAAATGCATTTCATCAATACAGTCGGTCACAGATCTTCCTTTGCAGATAGATTCAACAAAACCGGAGACCCTTGAAGCCGCAATGCGTATGTATAACGGCAAGCCCCTTGTCAATTCCGTAAACGGCACAGAGGAAAGCATGAATGCTGTTCTGCCGCTTGTGCAGAAGTACGGCGGCGGGCTTATCGCGCTGACCATTGATGAAAGCGGCATCCCCGAAACAGCTGAGGGCAGGACAAGGGTTGCTGAAAATATTATCAGACGCGCTGCAGAATACGGCATTTCAAAAAAGGAGATCATCGTTGACCCCCTTGCGCTGACCATATCATCAAACCCCGAAAGCGCAAAGGTAACACTTGAAGCCGTGAGACAGATCAGAGGGCTTGGTGTAAAGACAAGTCTTGGCATATCAAATATATCCTTCGGACTGCCGAAAAGAGAGCTTATCACATCGACCTTTTATGCAAATGCGATGCAGGCAGGACTTAACTGCGCGATAATGAACCCTTTCTCTGCGCCTATGATGAATGTATTCTATGCATACAGAGCGCTGAATATGCTTGACAGCGGATGCACGGATTATATAAATTATGCGTCAGCGATCGAGGATATTCCCGCGCTGTCCTCAGCAAAAGCAGGTTCAGCATCAGCTTCGTCAGGAAACGGCACTGGCGCAGACAGCCTGCACAGCTCCATAGTCAAGGGTCTTAAAGAAAGCGCCGCTGCAATGACCGCAGAGCTGATAAAAACCATAGCTCCCCTTGATATCATAAATGACCATATAATCCCGGCGCTGAATGAGATAGGCACAGCCTTTGAGCAGAAAAAAGCCTACCTTCCCCAGCTTCTTATGAGCGCGGACGCAGCATCAGCAGCCTTTGAGATCGTAAAAAAGAATATCCCCACCGAGCAGAGCGATAAAAGCAAGGCTATCGTTCTTGCGACAGTCAAGGGAGATATACATGATATAGGCAAAAATATCGTAAAGGTTCTGATGGAAAGCTACGGCTTTACGGTTTATGATCTGGGCAGGGATGTTCCGCCGGAAAAGATCGTGGAATGTGCGGTAGAGCATAACTGTAAGCTGGTAGGACTTAGCGCCCTTATGACAACGACAGTTCCGGCGATGGAGGAAACGATAAAGCTTCTGAATAAGACCGACCCGGGCATAAAAACAATCGTAGGCGGAGCAGTACTGAATCAGGAATACGCAGATATGATCGGAGCTGACCACTATGGTCCCGACGCAATGGACAGCGTAAGATTTGCTGAGGAGTTTTATAGGAAGTAGTGGTTAGTGATTAGTGGTTAGCGTTTAGTGGTAAGATCTAAAGTGCAGAGGGCGCTATGAATATTCCGGCATATATTCAGCATAATTATTATCAACCGCCCGGTGAAGCAAAGTGATGAACCGGGAAGATCAAAAAAACGGGTGATAGGATTATGAAGGGTATAATATTCTCCGGAAGGATAAATAAACTCATGCCGTCAGATGATCCCGGAGCTGACCGGAAGGCGGGACTTCTTCTTCTGCTGTTTCTGTCGGCTGTGATCGCAGGAGCGGCGCTTGGCGCTGTCAGCAGCAAATACGCGGACAGCGGGATGATGAAAAAGCTTGATCTGATCTTTCTCACCAATATCCAGCTTCGCAGCTCTGGAAATGCGCTGGCGCTTTTTACAGCATCCCTTGCGTCAAATTTCCTGTTTCTGCTTGCGGTCTTTCTGCTGGGGCTGACCCTGTGGGGGGAGGCGGCGGTCATTGCGCTGCCCTTTCTCAAGGGCTACGGCTATGGGCTGATCGCCGGCTTTATCTATTCAAGCTGCGGTGTCAACGGGATCATATATAATATTCTGGTGATACTTCCCGGAGCGCTTGTTTTTGCAGCTGTGATATCTGCGGCTTCAAGGGAAGCCTTTATGAATTCCCTGAAATTATGCAGACTGCTGCGAAGCGGAGACGAACCCGAAGGCTGCGCATCCGGACTGCAGCTGAAAAGATACTTTATTTCAATGCTGTGGCTGCTTTTTCTGACGGTGCTTGCGTGTACTGTTGATATGCTTTTGTCGCTGATGCTGTCATGGCTGTTCGGATTTTAGCGTTGCACCGGGCAGGAAAAGCTTACGGCTTAGCGTAAAAATATTAAATGGAAGTGTGATAATGAAGAATAATAAAAAGAGGAAATACGGATTATCTGATTTTTTTGGCGGATATCTTGATAATTTAGGGCAGCTTGCCCTTGTGAACCTGCTGTTCTGCATACCGCTGATAATATCCGGGGGAGCGATACTGCTGATAAATCTGTTTGTCCCGCTGAATATATTTGCATATCTTCTGCTGATACCGCTGCTGTCCCCGTTTTCTGCGGGACTGTTTTACTGTGTGCGGCGTGTCACGATGAACGAGGAACTGAAGGCGCTGCGGGATTTCAAAAAGGGAATGAGAAGCTCATGGAAAAGCTTTCTTGTGAACGGACTGATAGGCTACCCTGTGGTAGGGGGGATTGCCCTGACCTTTTCGCTGTACAGGGGAAATCTTTCAAACCCGGTCATTCTTATGGCATTCATTTCCAGTCTGATATTCGTGCTGTTTTATATCAGTCTTCAGAACTCTCTCCTGACGATGCTTGTAACCGTTGATATCAACCCGGGACAGGCGCTGAAAAATTCCGTACTGCTGTTTCTCGGCGGCATCGGGGGGCATATCAAGGTTATACTTTCCCTTGCGCTGGTGTCGATAATGGTATTTTCGGTATTTCTTCTCATAAGGGATGCGCTTATTTCACTGCTTATCCTGACAGTACCGCTGCTGCTGTTCCTGCCGGTACTGTGCGCATATATCGTTGTGTACAATACATATCAGACCATTGAAAAAAGTGTGATAAACCCCTATACCGACGAAAAAAACGAAGTGCCCGTCAGAAAAGAAAGGGAAGAGGAATATATTCCCGATACAGACGAGCTGATCAGACTTTCAAAGGGCGACCCTGAGGAATTTGTATTTCTTGGCGGAAAGATGCTCAAAAGGAAAAAGATCGCAGAGATGCTTGAAAAAAGCTCTGCAAAAGAGGGAAAATGATAATAGCCGGAGCCGCGCCCTGCGGTTCGGGCAGCTGTTAAAGTCCTGGCAACTGAGGGGGGTAAGGAAAGGGTTTCCACCTTTTGACTGACCAAGGCAGAAATACTGATGAAGTATGGCTCAGGGCAATAAAGTAGAACAGCGAAATCGGGATTTATTCTTTATACCCTGGCTTCTATTGTTTGCTGACTTCTTCCAGGGCAGCGGCTGAGCCGCTGCGGACAAAAGGGGAGAACCACAAGAGGAGGGCTGCGCCCCCCTCTTAAGG
>ONNU01000275.1 GCA_900319255.1 uncultured Eubacteriales bacterium | reverse complement strand
GTACATAATGAAGTTGACCGTAAGCGAGAACAGCAGCGTTATTATAAATCCTAAAAGGAAGCTTATGGGTTCGATGTATTTCGGAAATACCGCTACGTCCATCTGCAGCTCCTCCATAATGAAGGAGGTGAACAGCATTCCTATGGGAAGTCCTGCAAGCCCTCCGAATATGGTGAGGATCAGGTTTTCTCTGTAGATGTAGTTTGCTGTTTCAAGATTATAAAAGCCCAGAACCTTGATGGTGGCTATCTCACGGACACGCTCTGTTATATTGATGTTGGTGAGATTGTACAGCACCACCATCGCAAGCATTCCAGCGCAGAATATCAGTACGAATACGATGATATTCAGGGAATCAAGTGTTTTCACAATGGCTCCCACCTGCTCGTTTGTAAGGGATACGGTCAGTATCTCATCAAGCTTTACATAATCGTTGGATATCTCATGCTCGTCTGATTCTACCTCTTCATTCAGCTGTACATAAATGATATTATATTTGATATCATGCCCTGTGAGCTTCTGATACATGGCGGGGTTCATATATACATAGTTGCCTGTATAGTTTTCGCTCAGGGCGGTTATCTTTGCTTCGTATTCCTTGCCGTCAAGGGTGAATTTTATCTTATCCCCCGCTTTCAGACCAAGCACCTCTCCAAGTCTGTCATTGAGGATAACACCGTCGTCCTGCAGCTCAAGTCTTTCCTTCGTTTCCCTGTCACGCAGAACAAACATTTTCTTGAAGGTCTCATTATCCTCCGGGACAATAAGCCTTTCCTCTCTGGATTCATTATTGTATCTGAAATTCAGCCATTCGTGATTCGTCAGCAGAGGATTTTTCAGCCTTTCATCCTTGCGGAGCAGAGACATGATATATTCGTTTTCCTTTGCCGTGCCGGATTCGCTGAGGGCGTATACCTCGTCATACAAGGTGATCTGACCGTATTGCAGATCTGCGACTATCCCTATTGAATCCCTCAGCCCCAGACCGCCGACGATAAGCGCCGTACATCCCGCAACGCCTATTACCGTCATCATGAATCTTGCCTTATATCTGAAAAGATTCCTTGCCGTTACCTTTGAGATAAAGCTCATCCTTGACCACAGAGGGGTGAAATATTCAAGCAGGATGCGCTTTCCGGGCTTGGGAGCCTTCGGGCGCATCAGCACTGCCGGCTTTGAAACAAGCTCTCCCAGACAGGTGAATACCGCCACAGTACAGGTGCAGAGTATTCCTGTTCCTGCCGAAAATATAAAGCTGCCCCATGGAATGGATAGTATGGTCGCCGGAAGTAAATACAGTATGCCGTAGGTTTCAAGTATTATATACGGCAGCGTTGCAATTCCTATGACGGCACCGGCTATGCTTCCTATCAGCGCTGCTGAGGCGGCATAGATAAAGTATTTCGATGCAATGGCTGTGTTTGAATAGCCCAGAGCTTTCAGCGTGCCGATCTCAACACGTCTTTCCTCGACCATTCTTGACATGGTGGTAAGGCTGACCAGAGCCGCTACCAGCAGGAAGAAAACGGGAAATACAGTTGCGATATTATCTACCCTCAGCGCATCCTCTACAAAGCCTGAATAGCCTACGTTATCCTGACGGTCATAGACCATCCATTTGGCATTATCAAGCTTATCGAGTTTTTCCTGAGCGTCCCTGAGCTTTTTCTCAGCGTCGCCAAGCTCAATCCGGGCTGTGTTTTTTCCGTTTGCAAGCTTTTCCCTTGATTCTTTAAGGGTCTGCATACCTTCGGCTTTTTTCTTTTCAAGCTCTTCTTTTCCCTTTTGCAGCTCCTTTTCTCCGTCCTCTATCTTCCGTCTTGCCTGCTCCAGCTTCAGCGTCCCGGTGGACATCGAGGTCTCAAGCTCCAGCTTTCCGTTGTCAAGCTCCGTCTGGGCATAATCAAGCTTCAGCTTTGCTTCATTCAGCTGCGTGGATGCATCTGTCTTTTTGGTTTCAAATTCATTCCATGCATCGTCAAGCTGCTGCTTTGCCTCATTCAGCTTTGCTTCGCCCTGCGCAAGCTGAGCCATGCCGTCGTCATACTGCTTTTTCAGCTCATCAAGCTTTCCCTTATATTCATCAAGCTTTTTCGTAAGCTCGCTGAGATCTGAATCTTCACTGATATCTGCAATCGCTTTTTCAGTTTTTTCGATAGCCTTATCTGCGGCTTCGATGGCTGTTTTCAGCAGGGTCAGCATTGATTCCGCCTGTGGCTTGGTGGTATTGTAAAAAAGCTGTCTCTGGGTGTCATATTCCTTCTGGGCATTATCAAGCTGGCGCTGAGCCTTTTCCATTTCAATATCATATGTATTCTTTGCCTTTTCATATTCCGCCTTGCCCTGAGCAAGCTGCAGCTGACCGTCTGTTATTTTTTTCTTACCTTCCTCAATGCCCTGATTATATTTTTCCTGAGCCTCTTCAAGCTGTTTTTTTCCGTCCTCAAGCTCTTTTTCGCCGTCCTCTATTTTCTTCTGACCCTCGAGGAGCTTTTCCTGCAGCTCTCTTTCGCCGTCATGGAGCTTTTTTTCGCCGTCAGATATATCCTTTTCAGCGTCCTTTTTGCTGGTGTTATATTCCTTTCTGGCATCCTCAAGCTTTTTCACCGCATCGCTGTAGGTAACTTCATTGAAATACTTTATTCTTTCCTTTGAAAGCTTTGTATATTCGTCCTTTTCCTCATTGACAAGCTCCTTATATTCATCGGTAAGCGTATCGGTATATTTTGTGCTTGCCTTTGTTTTTACATAGACATCGGTATAGCGTTCCGTCTTGAATTCCGTAGGCTTCAGCATTACAAACATCAGGATCGCTCCGGAGCCGATATTTGTGTTTCCCCTCATATATGTAAGATACTGGGGAGAATTGGCTGTGCCCACAATGGTATATTCGCTGTGTTTCAGTGTATCGGTTATCTTGCCGTTTTCAGTTTCGGCTTTGAAGGTTATCTTATCCCCCAGCTTATATTTATACTGCCGGAAATAGTAATCGTCAAGAATACATTCATCATCATTTTTCGGCATCCTGCCCTCTTTCATGACAAGCTCATTCAGAGTTTTTGAACCATGCTCTGATGCCTGGGGGATAGAATGTACCCTGACCACCTGGTCAACATCCTTTTCCGATATTATCAGATCGGCAAAATATGCCGGCATGACTTCATCCGTTGATTCCGAGTTCCGTATGGCTTCGATATCATCATCGTCAAATCCCACCGTGGACAGCAGCCGGATATCCATGAGATTATTGGTATTGAAGTAATTTCTTCCGGTCTCGAGCATACTGGGGCTTGCCGCCTTTACGCCTGTAAAGAATCCGGTACTGATAGCGATTATTGCAAGTATTGACAGGAATCTTGATTTGGTTCGGCTTATTTCTCTTATTATGTTTTTATGCAGCGCTTTCATTTACCTTCTCCTTTCCAATAGAATATGTCCGCGGATTGTAAAAGTATTATAATGCTGTGTTTAATGCGGAAAAAGACATTTTCTGTTTTGTCCGCCTCCTTATCCCCTGAGATAGTCAGGCTTTAGCAGCTAAGATTCAGTACGCAGAGGTGTCCACCGGACACCCGCACCCCCTGAACCCCTGCGGTCTTTGAAAAGGCTGGCGAAACTTTTACAATCTGCTTTTCTGAATCAATTTACCATTCGATCTCTTCTATCGGAACAGGAGTTTCATTGACCGTATTGCTTATGACCCTTCCGCTTCTCATGTTTATAACACGGTTTGCCATCGGGGTGATAGCTGAATTGTGAGTGATAAGCACAACAGTCATACCGTCCTCTGTACATTTCGTCTGCAAAAGCTTCAATATGTTTTTGCCTGTATTATAATCCAGCGCGCCGGTGGGCTCGTCACAAAGAAGAAGCTTGGGCTTTTTCGCAAGGGCGCGGGCAATGGATACACGCTGCTGCTCACCGCCGGAAAGCTGGGACGGGAAATTATTCTTCCTTTCGGACAGCCCCACGCTTTCAAGCGCCGTATCAGCGTCTATGCTGTCATTGCATATCTGGGTGGCAAGCTCTACGTTTTCTTTTGCCGTAAGGTTGGGAATCAGGTTATAGAACTGGAAAACAAAGCCGATATCATAGCGGCGGTATGATGCAAGATCCTTTCCGGTAAGCCTGCTGATATCCTTGCCTCCTACGAGTATCCTGCCTTCATCGCAGTTGTCGATACCGCCCAGTATATTCAGAACCGTTGTTTTTCCTGCGCCGGAAAGACCCACGACCACTGCGAATTCGCCCTCGTTTATCGAAAAGCTTACACCATCCGCAGCGGTGATTGTGACCTCTCCCATTTTATAGCGCTTATATACATTTTCAAAAAGCACAAAATCCTTTTTCATTGATTATCAATCCTCAGTATTTCTTTCGTTTGTTTTTATGACGTATGCATTATCAGATACTGTTTTTCTCGAGCCATTGCTGTGCGGCTTCGGCTACCTCCCTGAGAGCGTTTTCATCAAAGGGGGATCTCAGACCGGCTTCATCTATCAGCTCCGTAAAGGTCATTGTTCCTGCTTTTTTCACAAGGCGCATATATCTTTCCCATGCCTCATTATGATCCCTCTGCATGATGACCCAGAATTCAAGGGCTGCCGTCTGCGCAAGACAATAGTCGATATAATAAAACGGATTTTCATAGATATGAAGCTGTCTTTGCCAGCCCCTGCCCTCACCGTAGAAGGGCGAGCCGTCAAGCTTCATCCACGGCATATATACACCCATCAGCTCTTTCCAGACCTCATGTCTTTGCGCCGGGGTCAGATGGGGCTTTTCATAAATAATATGCTGGAAATGATCCACCATCGTGCCGTAGGGTATAAAGGTTATGGCGCTGAACAGGTGGCTGTAGCGGAACTTTTTGCTTTCGTCCCCGAAGAAAGCGTCGCTTTTTCTCCAGCCGAAAAATTCCATTGTCATGGAATGTATCTCGCAGGCTTCAAGAGTGGGGCTTTGATTTTCTCTGGGAACGATATTCCTTGCTTCATAAAAAGCAAAGGCATGACCGGCTTCGTGGGTAATGACCTCAACATCATCAGCTGTGCCGTTGAAATTTGCAAAGATAAAGGGAACCTTATAGTCATCAAGCTGGGTACAATAACCGCCGCCGGCCTTGCCCTTTTTGCTGAGAACATCCATAAGCTCATTTTCAAGCATCATATCAATAAATTCCGCGCTTTCCTGTGAAAGCTCATGATAAAGCTCTTTTCCGATGCGGAGAATATCATCGGGGCTGCCTTTCGGACAGGGGTTGCCGTCACGGAATCTCAGAGCAGCGTCTGCAAAGCTCAGAGGATAGCTCATGCCTGTTCTTTCAGCCTGTTCACGATAAAGCCTGTCTGCGGCAGGGACGATATATTTGATAACAGCGTCTCTGAACTTTGCAATATCCTCCGGAGTGTAGCAGTTTCTTGTCATCTGGAGATATCCTGATTTCACAAAATTTTCATGGCCCAGCTTTTCAGCCATTTTATTTCGCAAAGCTACAAGCTTATCGAATATATCATCAAGCTCAGCGCCGTGATCGCAATAGAAGCTGCCCTCTGCTATCCATGCGCTGCGGCGTATATTATCATCAGCTGATTCCTTGAAGGGGTGCATCTGGGAGATAGTACGTTTTTCCCCCTCAAAATCTATCTGAGCGGAGGCAATCAGCTTCTGATAGGCTGTTTCGAGTTTATTAGCCTCCTGAGTTTCCTGAATTATCTCAGGAGAGAAGGAGCGCATAAAGATATCGCCGTTGAGAAAGATCATTTTCCCGAATTTATCCATAAGATGCTCCCGGAACCTGCTTTCAAGCAAAGCCCTTGTAAACTGCCGGGCAAGCTCGGACACCACAGGGGATATCTCATCAATATACTCTACTTCCTTTTCATAGAATTCATCCCCGGTGTCGATAGTATTTCTCACATAAGCAAGGCTCATCATAGTTTCAACATGAGAAGAAAGCTTTTCATACAGCATAAATGCCTGTTCCGCAGCCTGCGGAGTATCGGCGCTTACAAACTGTTGTCTTATAGAATCCGCCTTCGCTCTGATTTCCTCCAGCGCAGGTCTTTCATATATCATTTCAGAGAATTTCAATTCAAGCCCTCCCTAACAACCGGATCTCCCGGCATCATTTCATTCAGCATACACTCTTCTATTATACCCCGCATTTATCAAAAAATCAACAGCCGCCGGCGTGCCGCCGGTGTCAAAATCGCGTTGGCAGATCTGACAATGCTTTACTTTCGTTCTCGCGTGTTATACTTAGGTAGTAAGGGGAGAATGAAATTATTCTCAGCCAGCTCCTTATCAAAGACCCAGAAATATTTTACACCAACGCCGGCGCCGGCGTGCCGCCGGTGTCAAAATCGCGCCGGCGTGCCGCCGGTGTCAAAATCGCGCCGGCGTG
>ONNU01000277.1 GCA_900319255.1 uncultured Eubacteriales bacterium | reverse complement strand
GCATAGCCGTGACTGAGGGGTTATACATCACGCAATTGTTAGTTTTTGCAAGGTCTGCATTCCTAATTCCTAATTCAAAACAATTCCTAATTCCTAATTCAAAACAATTCCTAATTCAAAACAAACCGCTACCAACTATAAACTATTCACTAAAAATATTTGTCAGAAAAGCTCATTTTACAGCATATGGAAGAAATTGCAAAAGCTGATTGTAACAGATTTTGAATTATGCTATAATAGCATTTGGTAAAAAGGGAGTTCCCTGTATATGGGGCTGCCTGAAAAAATAAAACATGATCAGGCTTAAACGACCTGAGAGCTATTCTATAATGTAAAAGAGGTTAATTTATGGCTAAAAGAGAAAACCTGAGAAACATTGCAATTATCGCCCACGTTGACCATGGAAAGACTACCCTTGTGGATCAGCTGCTTCTCCAGAGCGGTATTTTCAGACAGAATGAAGCTGTTGCAGAACGTGTGATGGACTCAAACGATCTTGAAAGAGAAAGAGGTATCACGATCCTGTCAAAAAATACAGCTGTAATGTATAAGGATACAAAGATCAATATTGTTGACACTCCCGGTCATGCTGATTTCGGCGGCGAGGTGGAGCGTATACTTATGATGGTTGACGGCGTTCTGCTGCTGGTTGACGCTTTCGAGGGATGTATGCCCCAGACACGCTTTGTTCTCAAAAAGGCTCTCGGACTGGGCAAAAAGCCTCTTGTTGTTGTAAATAAGATCGACCGTCCCGGCGCACGTCCTGAGGAGGTCGTTGACGAGGTGCTGGATCTTTTCATTGAGCTTGGCGCAGATGATGACCAGCTTGAATTCCCGGTGGTTTACGCTTCCGGCAGAGACGGCTATGCAAGCCTTGACGCTCATACTCCCGGAACGGATATGCAGCCCCTGTTTGAAAAGATACTCGAGGAGATCCCTGCCCCCGAAGGTGACAGCGACGGTCCTCTCCAGCTTCTTTTCTCAAATATAGATTATGATGATTATGTAGGCAGAATTGGTATCGGCAGAGTTGAAAGAGGAAGCTGTAAGGCTGGTCAGAATGTAATTCTCTGTCATAACGACGGAACCTGCAAGAATGCTAAGATCACAAAGCTCTATCAGTTCGAGGGTCTGAAAAGAGTTGACGCTGAAAAGGCTGAGCTTGGTGATATCGTTGCGGTTTCCGGTATCACAGATCTCAATATCGGTGAAACAGCCTGTGATGTTGAGCATCCTGAGCCTCTCCCCTTTGTCAAGATCGACGAGCCTACAGTATCAATGCTTTTCATGGTTAATAACAGCCCCTTTGCAGGCAAGGAGGGTAAATATGTCACCTCCCGTAATATCCGCGAGCGCCTGTTCAAGGAGGTCGAGACCAATGTTGCAATGAGAGTTGAGGAAACCGACAGCGCAGATACCTTCAAGGTATCCGGCAGAGGCGAGCTTCATCTTTCTATCCTTATCGAGACCATGCGCAGACAGAATTATGAATTCCAGGTATCCCGTCCGAAGGTAATCCTCAAGGAGATCGACGGAGTTACAATGGAACCCATGGAGCTGCTTTCAGTGGAGGTTCCTGACAGCTATGTAGGCGCAGTAATGGAGAAGCTTGGTTCAAGAAAGGCTGAGCTTGTGAATATGACCCCGAAGGAATCCGGCACCACACAGATCGAATTCCGTATCCCTGCAAGAGGACTTATGGGCTACCGTCCGGAGTTCCTCACAGATACAAACGGCAACGGCATTATGAACAGCATCTTTGACGGCTACGAACCTTATAAGGGCGATATTGCTACAAGAACACAGGGCAGCCTTATCGCTCACGAAACAGGCGCAGCTACCGGCTACGGACTTTTTGCGGCTCAGGACAGAGGCAGACTGTTTATCGGACCCGGCGTTGATGTATACGAGGGAATGATCGTTGGTTCAAACCCCAAGAATGAGGATATGACCGTAAACGTATGCAAGAAAAAGCATATCACAAATACAAGAGCTTCCGGTTCTGATGAAGCGCTTAAGCTCACTCCCCCCACAATACTCAGTCTTGAGCAGTCCCTTGAATTCATTGCAGATGACGAGCTTGTGGAGGTAACTCCCCAGTCCATCCGCATGAGAAAGACGATCCTTAATAAGGAGCAGCGCATGAAGGCTCAGAGCAAGGGCGGCTGATGATGGAATATGTAATATTCGATCTTGAATGGAACGCCTGCCTCTCAAAAAAGACCAATACATTTATCAATGAGATCATCGAGATCGGCGCAGTAAAGGTCAATGAGGAGCTGGAAATAACAGGACAGTTCAACTGTCTTGTACGCCCCGTGATATCAACAAGGCTGAACTCCAATGTGCGTACGCTTACCTCACTGACATATGAGGAGGTAAAAAAGGGCGTACCCTTTGACTACGGCTTCAGCAAGTTCAGGAAATTTGCAGGAAACTGTACGCTGATGACATGGAGCACAGCTGATATCGAATCCCTTATAGGCAATCTTCGTTATCATAAGCGGATGGAAACCATACCCTTTATGACAAGATATGCCGATCTCCAGGAATATTGCCATGATATGCTGGGGCTTAGCGGAAAGAACGCTCTGGGACTTCAGACAGCCGCGGATATCTTAGGCATAGATACAGAGGATATCCCCCACCACAGGGCTGTAGGCGACAGTATAATGACGCTGTATTGTCTCCGCAGGCTGTACCATAAAGAGGCGCTTGCAAGCTACACAAGAGACTGCGGCAAAGAATTCTACGACCGTCTGTTCTTTCATGCCTGCAATATAGAAAGCCTTGACAGCGAATATGCTGATCTCAGCGGAGTATATTTCAATTGCCCTGAATGCGGCGCCAGAAGCAAGCGCCGCGGCGAATGGAAAGAGAAATACAAGGGCTTCGGCGCGCCCTATGAATGCAGCCGCTGCGGCTTCCGCTTCACCGGCAGGGTGACGATCAAAAGAAAGTACGACAGCGTGATCCTTTCCAAAAAGATCATCAGATATCCCCTCCCGGCTCCTGCCGCAGATGCATAAGCAGGCGTTTATCAAATTATTATATATTTTCGCAGGTATACGATCGTATGCCTGCACTTTTTTATTCTGGAATTTAATTGAATCAGAAATCAGGAATTATCGCCGACTTTGGCGGCTAACTGAAAAATGAATAATGAAATATCTGAGTCGCGCCGTCAAGGACAGGTCATATTATTAATATTATTATTTATTATTTTTTCTTTTCTTCTGCCTCCCCTGATAAGGTGAGGGGAACCGCACGCGAAAGCGTGCGGCGGAGGGGTATGCGCCGGCTCCGGCGGCGCTTCTGTGACGAGTGTGACGAGTGTGACGAGGGAAACGAGGAAAACGAGATTTTCTATATATTACTATTTATATTTTTC
>ONNU01000279.1 GCA_900319255.1 uncultured Eubacteriales bacterium | reverse complement strand
CAAGAGTACCCCAGATACCGTTGCACATATGAACTGCAACAGCGCCGACAGGATCATCTATCTTGAGGAACTGATCGACAACCTCAACTGCAACTACAACGAGTATACCTGCAACGATGCCGATGATAAGCGAGCCAAGGATATCGACTGTATGACATCCTGCTGTGATAGCAACAAGACCTGCGAGAGAACCGTTAAGTGACATTGAAACATCGGGCTTGCCGTTCTTGACCCATGTATAGATCATTGTAGCGCAGGTAGCGGCAGCCGGAGCAACTGTTGTTGTTGCGAAGATCTGAGCGAGCTGTGTAAGATCTGTAGCGGCAGCACCGTTGAAGCCGTACCAGCCGAACCAGAGGATGAATACGCCCAGAGCGCCGAGTGTAAGGCTGTGACCGGGGATAGCGCGGGGTTTGCCTTCTTTTGTATACTTGCCGATACGGGGTCCCACCATAGCAGCGCCGATAAGAGCTGTGATACCGCCGACGGAATGGATGCAGGCAGAACCTGCGAAATCAACAAAGCCCATCTGAGCGAGCCAGCCCTGACTGTTCCATACCCAGCCTGCTTCGATAGGATATACAACAAGGCTTATGATGCCGCTGTAGATACAATAGGAAATAAACTTTGTTCTTTCTGCCATAGCGCCGGAAACGATAGTAGCGGCTGTTGCGCAGAATACGAGATTGAAAACAAATGATGACCAGGGGAAATCATTGAAGTTTGTGAATATCTGCAGATCCGGAACACCGATAAGTCCGAAAAGATAGTTTTCAGACATCATCAGACCGAAGCCGAGAAAGATGAATGCGATAGTACCGATACAGAAATCCATCAGGTTTTTCATAATGATGTTACCGGCATTCTTTGCTCTTGTGAAACCGGTCTCTACCATTGCGAAGCCGCACTGCATGAAAAATACAAGCGCAGCACCGATCAGGTACCAGATACCTATTGTAAAGGCGTTAGATTGTTCGACAGCTTGTGAAACTACAGTTTGCATGGATGTATCCATAGTGTTTCCTCCTTTTTCTTTTTCCCGCTTTATGCAGCATTTCCTTCACCGCAAAAGTCAATGGATGAAATACAGGATAAAGCAAAAAGATTAATAATATATAAATAAAATGACGCGCATATACCCCAGCGAGGAGAGGTTATATGCACGCCATTGTGCTGAAAAAAACTTATACTCCGAATAATATCTCGCCGTATGACGGATAGGGCCAGTATTCAGCTGAGGTCTTACGCTCCATTGCGTCGCCCAGCACTCTTAACTCTTCCATTGCAGCAAATACCGATTCACGATAATATGTTGCAAGCTCCTGAGAGCTGCTGCTATGCTTGCCGGCATTTTCAACTGCTTCCTTGAGTACGGCTGTTTTCTTTACGAACTGTTCAAGCTCGCCTGAAAGCTCCTCGATAAGTGATGTCTCAGCAAATACTGAATATGATGCGCTGAGAGATTTCTTAGCGATAGCTGCATCAGAAAGCTCACGAACAAATGAAATAACTGCGGGGGTGATGCGCTTTTCAGCCATGTCTATCATGGTAAGCGCTTCTATCCTGATCTGCTTGCTGTAATGCTCAAGCTCGATCTCATATCTTGCTCTGATCTCGGCTTCGGTAACGATACCGTTTCTTACGAAGAGATCAATATTTTTCTTGTCAACATAATGCGCCATTGCTTCAGGCATAGAACGGAAATTGCAAAGACCTCTTCTTGCTGCTTCCTCGACCCATTCCTGAGAATAGTTATCGCCGTTGAAGATAATGTTCTTATGCTCTGTAAAGGTTCTGCGGATAAGTTCCTTTGCTGCTGCTTCAAGATCTACGGCTGATTTAAGCTCTTCATAGAACTGAGCAAGCTCATCAGCTACCATAGTATTGAGCATATAATTGGGACAAGCTATATTCAGTGAAGAACCCAGTGCGCGGAATTCAAATTTGTTTCCGGTGAATGCAAAGGGTGAAGTACGGTTTCTGTCTGAGCTGTCCTTGCAGAAGTCGGGAAGAACATCCACGCCGGTGAGCATATCGGTTTCTCCGCTGCTCTTATATTCTGTGCCTCTGATAACAGATTCAACCAGCGCTCCCAGGTCATCACCGAGGTACATTGAAATGATAGCCGGAGGAGCTTCATTTGCGCCGAGTCTGTGATCGTTTCCGGCAGAAGCAACTGTCAGACGGAGGAGATCCTGATATTCATGAACAGCCTTGATAACAGCAGCAAGGAAAAGCTGGAACTGAACATTGTTTTCGGGATTCTTGCCCGGGTCAAGGAGGTTTTCTCCTGTATTTGTGGAGATAGACCAGTTGTTGTGCTTACCTGAACCGTTAACGCCTGCAAAGGGCTTTTCATGAAGAAGACATACAAGACCGTGCTTTTCAGCTGTTTTCTTCATTACCTCCATGGTCAGCTCATTATGATCTGTTGCGATATTGGAGGTTGCAAAAATCGGAGCAAGCTCATGCTGTGAGGGAGCGACTTCGTTATGCTTTGTTTTTGCCATGATGCCCAGCTTCCAGAGCTCTTCGTCAAGGTCGTTCATAAAAGCAGCAACTCTTGTCTTGATGGAGCCGAAATAATGATCCTCAAGCTCCTGACCCTTCGGAGCGGGAGCACCGAAAAGTGTTCTCCCTGTATAGATAAGGTCGGGACGCGCATCATACATTTTCTTGTCGATGAGGAAATATTCCTGCTCCGGACCTACTGTGGTAGTAACTCTTGTGACATCTGTTTTTCCTAAAAGGTGGAGAAGCTGTACAGCGACGTTGCTGAGTCTTTCCATTGAGCGGAGGAGAGGTGTTTTCTTGTCAAGGACTTCTCCTGTATATGAACAGAATGCGGTGGGTATATATAATGTTTTATCTCTTATGAATGCCGGTGAGGTAGGATCCCATGTTGTATAGCCTCTTGCCTCAAAGGTCGCGCGGATACCGCCGGAAGGAAAGGACGAAGCGTCAGGCTCACCCTTGATAAGCTCCTTGCCCGAGAATTCCATAATGATCTGGCCATCTCCTGCCGGACAGATAAAGCTGTCGTGCTTTTCAGCGGTGACACCAGTCATCGGCTGGAACCAGTGAGTATAATGTGTGCAGCCCATTTCAACTGCCCAGTCCTTCATGGCATTAGCTACGGCATTTGCAACGCTCAGATCCAGCGGCTCGCCGTTCTTAATGGTTTTCTTGAGAGCCTTATAGGTAACGCGGGGAAGGCGCTCCTGCATTTTGCGGTCATCAAAAACCATGCTTCCGAAAAGTACTGTTAAGTTTGTCATAGTTGTTCTCTCCTGTCTTTCCTGTTTATATCTCGAAAATACATAAAGGCACTGTAAGCTCCATTGCTTACAGCGCCTTTGCTGTCGTCGATGATTGGATTATAAACCAATTGGAACCATTTGTCAATACCTTTTTTGCATTTTTTTTATTTTTTCCTGCAAATTTATTCTGGAAACATCATTTATAAGAAATTTAACGCTGTTTTTTGCAATACAATTAAAATAAATTGCAAAAACATCTTGACAATCCTGCAAATCAGTTTTATAATATGCACTGTGCTGAAGATGAATGATATTGTTCATACAATTAGATCCATGAACATAATAAGTCATAGCATCATTTAAAAGATCAGGGAAAGGAAGATCATTATATGGTAAAAAGTATGCAAAGCCTTTACGATCCATCATTTGAGCATGACAACTGCGGAATAGGAGCCGTTGTCAATATCAAGGGCAAACAGTCTCATAAGACCGTTGCCGATGCTCTGACTATTGTAGAGACACTTGAGCATCGTGCAGGAAAGGACGCTGACGGTAAGACCGGAGACGGAGTTGGTATTCTTGTACAGGTATCACATCGTTTTTTCAGAAAGGCTGCCAGTCAGATCGGTATTGATCTTCCGGGCGAGAGAGATTATGCTGTTGGAATGTTTTTCTTTCCGCAGGGAGAACTGCAGAGGAACCAGGCAAAAAAGATGTTCGAGATCATTGCTGAAAAAGAGGGTCTTGAGATCCTGGGCTGGAGACAGGTTCCCAGCGATACTTCTGTAATAGGACAGCGCGCTGTTGATTGTATGCCTGATATACGTCAGTGCTTCATCAAAAGACCCGATAATGTAAAGAGAGGGCTTGATTTTGACCGCAGGCTGTATGTTGCAAGAAGAGTATTCGAGCAGAGTAATGAGGATACATATGTTGTATCCCTTTCAAGCCGTACTATCGTATATAAGGGTATGTTCCTTGTAGGCGACCTGAGAAGATTCTTTACAGATCTTCAGGATGAGGATTTTGAATCCGCCATCGCAATGGTACACTCCCGTTTTTCAACAAATACAAATCCCAGCTGGCAGCGCGCTCATCCCAACAGAATGATCGTTCATAACGGCGAGATCAATACAATAAAGGGCAACGCCGATAAAATGCTTGCCCGCGAGGAAACAATGCGCAGCGAGCATCTCAAGGGCGATCTTGAAAAGGTCATCCCGGTAGTAAATACAGAAGGCTCAGACTCAGCAATGCTTGATAATACGCTGGAATTCCTGGTAATGAGCGGAATGGATCTTCCGCTTGCAGTGATGATAACCATTCCTGAGCCATGGGATCGCAACCATACTATGAGCCGCAGGAAAAAGGATTTCTATCAGTATTATGCAACGATGATGGAGCCGTGGGACGGTCCTGCATCAATACTTTTCTCAGACGGCGATATCATGGGCGCAGTCCTCGACAGAAACGGACTGAGACCCTCGCGTTATTATATTACCGATGACGGATATCTTATTCTTTCATCAGAGGTAGGAGCACTTCCGGTTGCGCCTGAAAAAATAGTAAAGAAGGAACGTCTGCGTCCCGGCAAAATGCTTCTTGTGGATACTGTAAAGGGAAGAGTAATAGATGATGACGAGCTTAAAGAGTATTATGCATCCCGTCAGCCCTACGGCGAATGGCTTGACAGCAATCTTGTCAAGCTCAGAGATCTCAAGATCCCGAATATCAGAGTAGAAGAGCATCACGGCGAGGAAAGAAAAAGACTGCAGAAGGCTTTCGGCTATACTTATGAAGAGATCATGAAGGAGATACTTCCCATGGCTCAGAACGGCGCAGAGCCTATAACCTCAATGGGTATTGATACTCCTCCTGCAGTGCTTTCAGACCAGCCGCAGCCTCTTTTCAGCTATTTCAAACAGCTGTTTGCACAGGTAACAAACCCGCCTATTGATGCGATAAGAGAAGAGATCGTCACATCAACGACTGTCTATATAGGTGAAGACGGAAATATTCTTGAGGAACGTCCCGCAAACTGCAAGGTCATCAAGGTGCATAACCCGATCCTTACTTCAACAGATATCCTCAAGCTCAAGAATATGAATGTCAGCGGCTTCAAGGTCGCAGTCATCCCGATTCTTTATTATAAGAATACCCGCCTTTCAAAGGCCATCAGAAAGCTTTATCTCGAAGCAGACAAAGCATATAACGAGGGCGCAAATATACTCATCCTTTCTGACAGAGGCGTGGATGAAAACCATCTTGCTATCCCGTCACTGCTTGCAGTATCAGCACTGCACCGTCATCTTGTTGTTACGAAGCGCAGAACCTCGCTTGCAGTGATACTTGAAAGCGGCGAGCCTCGTACAGTACATCATTTTGCGACCCTTTTAGGCTATGGCGCAAGCGCGATAAATCCGTATCTTGCTCAGGAAACCATCCATGAGCTTATCCACGAGGATCTGCTTGACAAGGATTATTATGCAGCAGTAGATGATTATAATGACGCTGTACTTCACGGTATTGTAAAGATAGCTTCAAAAATGGGTATTTCAACGATCCAGTCCTATCAGGGCTCACAGATATTTGAGGCTATCGGTATCGGCAAGGATGTAATAGATGAGTATTTCACCGGAACAGTCAGCCGTATCGGAGGTATTTCGCTCCATGATATCGAGGAGACCGTAGATAAGCTTCATACAGCGGCGTTCGATCCTCTTGGTCTCGGCGCAACAACAGAGATCATTTCAAGAGGCGAGCATCAGCTGCGCAGCGGTAAAGAAGAACACCTTTACAACCCGAGAACCATCCATACCCTTCAGATGGCAGCAAGAACAGGCGATTACGAAGCATTCAAGCGCTATTCTCATATGATAAATGAAGAAATGGGCGCAATGAATATCAGAGGGCTGCTTGATTTCAACTATCCGGAGCAAAGCGTACCCATCGACGAGGTGGAAAGCGTTGACAGCATCGTAAGACGCTTCAAGACAGGAGCTATGTCCTATGGATCTATCTCACAGGAAGCTCATGAAGCCCTTGCCATTGCTATGAATATGCTTCACGGACGTTCAAATTCCGGTGAAGGCGGCGAAAGCGATGAAAGGCTTCTTTCAAAGGGCAAAAAGGAAAACCGCTGTTCAGCAATAAAGCAGGTTGCATCGGGAAGATTCGGCGTAACGTCACGTTATCTTATCTCCGCAGATGAAATACAGATCAAAATGGCGCAGGGCGCAAAGCCCGGAGAGGGCGGACATCTGCCGGGCAAAAAGGTTTACCCGTGGATTGCAAAAACGAGACATTCCACTCCCGGCGTATCGCTTATCTCACCTCCGCCGCACCATGATATATATTCGATCGAAGACCTTGCTCAGCTTATCTATGATCTGAAAAATGCTAATCAGGATGCCCGCATCTCAGTAAAGCTGGTTTCAGAATGCGGTGTCGGTACTGTTGCAGCAGGTGTTGCAAAGGCAGGCGCAGGCGTTATCCTTATTTCAGGCTATGACGGCGGCACAGGCGCTGCTCCGGGAAGCTCCATACATAATGCCGGACTTCCCTGGGAGCTGGGACTTGCAGAAGCGCATCAGACGCTTATGATGAATAACCTGAGAAATAAGGTAGTAATAGAAACAGACGGTAAGCTTATGACAGGCAGAGATGTAGCTGTTGCGGCTATGCTCGGAGCTGAGGAATTCGGCTTTGCGACTGCTCCGCTGGTAACTCTGGGCTGCGCAATGATGCGTGTGTGCAACCTTGATACCTGTCCCTTCGGCGTTGCAACACAGAATCCGGAGCTGAGAAAGCGCTTCATGGGCAAGCCTGAATATGTAGTCAATTTCATGAAGTTCATCGCGCAGGAGCTGAGAGAATATATGTCATTGCTGGGCGTAAGAACAGTAGATGAGCTTGTGGGAAGAGCAGATCTTCTTAAAGTTAAGCAGGGCTTGTCTGAAAAGGAAAGTCAGATCGACCTTTCTGCAATAATCGGCAGCGGAAGAAGCGAAGCCGTAAGCTACAATGATAAGAGCAGCTATGATTTCGCTCTTGAGTCAACTGTTGATAAAAAAGTTCTGCTCAAGGAATTCAAGGATTCCCTGCGTAAAGGAACAGCAAAGACAGTAGAAATAAATGTAAAGAATACCGACCGTTCACTGGGAACCATACTTGGTTCCGAGATCACAAAGAAATTCGGCGATAAGCTTGAAGAAGATACTATGCGCGTCATCTGCACCGGTTCAGGCGGACAGAGCTTCGGCGCATTTATCCCCGATGGACTGACCCTTGAGCTTTCCGGTGACAGCAATGACTATTTCGGAAAGGGACTTTCCGGCGGTAAGCTGGTAGTATATCCTCCGGCAGGCTCTAAATTCAAAGCCGAGGATAATATCATCATCGGTAATGTAGCACTTTACGGTGCAACAAGCGGTAAGGCGTATGTATGCGGTATAGCAGGAGAGCGTTTCTGCGTGCGTAATTCAGGCGCTGTCGCTGTTGTTGAAGGCGTAGGCGACCACGGCTGCGAATATATGACAGGCGGATGCGTAGCAGTTCTCGGAAAGACCGGCAAAAACTTTGCCGCAGGTATGTCCGGCGGTGTTGCCTATGTTCTGGATGAGGACAGGGATCTTTATATGAAGCTCAACAAGGAGCTTGTGCTTGTTTCAGAGGTAACGGAAAAGGCAGACGAGGAAAAGCTCAAAGCAATGATAACTGAGCATACAGCGGCAACAGGTTCTGAAAAGGGCAGAAGGATACTTGATGCTTTTGAAGAATATCTGCCGAAATTCAAGAAGATCATTCCAAGGGATTATAAGAAGATCGTAGAAGAGATCGCAGCCTTTGAGGGAACTGGATTATCTGAGGAAGAAGCAAGAATAGAGGCATTTTACAGCCTGACCGGTAAATGACAGGAGGAGCAACATGGGAAAATCAACAGGATTTTTAGAGTATCAGAGAAAGGATGCGCCGGCGCTCAGCGAGCTTGAAAGGATCAGACATTTCAATGAATTCCACGAGCCGCTTTCCGAAAAGGAGCAGAAATGTCAGGCGGCGCGCTGCATGGACTGCGGCGTTCCGTTCTGCCAGTCAGGAATGATGATCGCCGGGATGATGTCCGGCTGTCCGCTTAATAATCTAATCCCGGAGTGGAACGACCTTGTATATAAGGGAGCGTGGGAGCTTGCATATAAAAGGCTCAGACTGACCAATAATTTCCCGGAATTCACATCCCGTGTATGTCCGGCGCTTTGTGAAAAAGCCTGCACCTGCGGCGCACAGGGGGATCCGGTCACAGTAAGGGCTAATGAATATTCAATCGTGGAAAAAGCCTATGCAAACGGACAGGCAAAGGCTTGTCCGCCGGAGGTGCGCACAGGAAAGACTATCGCTGTGATAGGCTCAGGTCCCTCCGGGCTTGCAGCTGCAGATCAGCTTAACCGCCGCGGTCACAGCGTAACGGTATTCGAGCGTTCAGACCGCCCCGGAGGATTGCTGATGTATGGTATTCCTAATATGAAGCTTGAAAAGAATATCATTGAGCGCAGAATAAAGATCATGGAGAAAGAGGGGATAATCTTCCGCACAGGAGTGAATGTGGGGAAGGATATCACAGCAGAAGAGCTGCTTCGTGATTTTGACAGGGTAATACTTGCCTGCGGCGCTTCAAATCCGAGAGATATCAAAGCTGACGGCAGAGATGCAGAGGGTATCTATTTTGCAGTGGATTTTCTTAAGTCCACCACAAAAGCCCTGCTTGATAACGGACTTAAAGAGGGCAGCTTCATCAGCGCAAAGGATAAGAATGTAATGGTCATAGGCGGCGGTGATACAGGTAATGACTGTGTCGGCACCTGTGTCCGTCACGGAGCAAAAAGTGTCCTTCAGCTTGAGATGATGCCGAAGCTTCCGGATCAGCGTACCGCAAATAATCCGTGGCCGCAGTGGCCGAGAGTTTGTAAAACAGATTACGGTCAGCAGGAGGCAGCGGCTGTATTCGGCAGTGATCCCCGCGTATATCAGACCACTGTAAAACGCTTCATCAAGGATGAAAACGGAAAGCTCACAGGCGCAGAGCTTGTCAGACTTGAAGCAGAAAAGAACCCGGAGACCGGCAGAATGATGATGAAGGAAGTTCCCCAGTCGGAATATACCGTTCATGTAGAGCTTGTTCTTATTGCAGCAGGCTTTCTCGGCAGCGAAAGCTATGTCACTCAGGCATTCGGAGTAGAAACCGACTCCAGAAGCAACGTGGCATCAATCAAAGGCACGCATCAGACCAATGTTGACAGAGTGTTCACCGCAGGTGATATGCATTCAGGTCAGTCGCTTGTGGTGCGCGCGATCAGAGAGGGCAGAGACTGCGCAAGAGAAGTCGATCTCAGCCTTATGGGTTATACAAATCTTTAAAAAATAAGAAACCGCTCAGGAGCATATCAATGTCCCGGGCGGTTTTTTGCCTGAAATAATGCGGTAACGTCTTACATTGATCTGTTCTGCGCTGAATTAAATGAGATGTTTCATACATTTATGATAATTATATAGCGAATAAATAATAATCTGTAAAAATATCCTCGATTTCCACAATATTTCCAAAAGAATTATACACATTATGCTGTTTGTATGATATAATGTAAGAAGCCTGATAAAACTATCCGCTTTAGACAGCGGTATTATCCCGGAGAGGAGGAAATAACAAAACTTCTGCGGTATTTCCGCAAATTTAATAAGAAAGGAAATAATTATGAAAAAGAAAATACTATCACTGATAGTTTCTGTGTCCCTGATATTGTCTTTGTTTGTAATACCTGCGACGGCTCTCCAGTCAGATGATTATTTTTCTTCAATGTCAACTGAGGATAAGATAAGCCAGATGCTTATGCCTGCGTTCCGTTACATCGAGGATGAAGAAGGTATCAAAAAAAATGTAACCGAGATCAACGGCGATATTCAGACTGCACTGAAAAAGCACAGCTTCAGCGGTGTTATCCTGTTCGGTCAGAATACGCCCACAAATGAAAACACCGTGCGTCTTGTTGATGCTATGCAAAAAGCCAATGCAGAAGGAGGCGATCGCCCTCAGCTTCTCATATCCATAGATCAGGAGGGGGGCAGAGTTACACGTCTTGATCAGGGAACTGTAACTTCCGGCAATATGGCTCTTGGCGCTATCAATGATATCAGCGTTACAAAGGCTTCGGCATCCATTATCGGCAGTGAGCTTAAAGCATTAGGCATAAATGTTGATTTTGCTCCTGTTGTTGATATCAACAGTAATCCTTCAAATCCGGTCATAGGCGTTCGTTCATTTTCGGATGATCCCGAGACAGTATCGCAGCACGGTACAGCCTTTACTGAAACGCTTAATGAAACCGGAATGATATCAACCCTCAAGCATTTCCCGGGTCACGGCGATACCGGCACAGACAGTCATACCGGCTTGCCCTGTGTCAATAAAACCTATGATGAGATAAAGCAAAATGAGCTTGTACCGTTCCAGGCTTGTATAGATGCAGGCTCACAGATGATAATGACTGCGCACATACAGTATCCTCAGATCGAGACAAACACTTATAGATCAAAGCTTACAAATAAGAATATATATCTTCCTGCTACGCTTTCAAAAACGATCATTACTAATGTGCTGAGAGAAGATATGGGCTTTGACGGAGTTGTTATCACAGACGCTATGGAAATGGATGCGATCGCAAAGCATTTCGATAAATATGATGCAGCAAAGCTTGCGATAGAAGCTGGAGTCGATATCCTGCTTATCCCTGTAGAAACAATAAGCAAGGAGGGAAGCACAGCAGGTTTTGCAGAACTGGACGAATACATTTCTAAACTTGCAAAGATGGCTGATAACGGCGATATTTCGATGGACAAGATCAATGCCGCTGTAAAAAGGATCCTTGCGCTCAAGGAAAATAACGGTCTTTTTGCTTCGTATGATGGTTCTGATATTGAAGAGCGCGCAGAATATGCGGTCAATAATATTGGTTCAAAGGAAAATCATGATAAGGAATGGGAGATCGCAAAGCAGGCTGTCACTCTTGTTAAAAATGACAATGATACTCTTCCGCTTAAAAACACAAATGAAAAGACAGTAGTGCTTGTTCCGTATGACGATGAAACCATACCTATGGAATATGCGGTTAGAAAGCTCACTGATGAAGGAAAGCTTCCGGAAGGAGCAGTCGTAGAAGCCTATTCCTATAAGAATAAGACGGTGGATGATATGCTGCCAAAGACAGCAGATGCAGATAATGTTGTATTTCTGTCCGAGATGTACAAAGCATCATTTCTTAGCCAAGATGTCGCAAGGATGGCAGATACCATCTGCGGCGAGATCCATTCCCGCCAGGGCAAATTCATTGTAATGTCCGTAAATCTTCCCTACGATATAGCCAGATATCCGGACGCAGATGCAATAATGGCTGTATATCTTGCGGTATCAATGCCGGAGACTCCGGGCGAAAAGGTCAGGGAAATGAAATCGTACGGCGCAAATATGCCCGCAGGCTTGTATGTAATGTTCAGCGAGGAGGACGCTCCCACAGCCAAGCTTCCTATAAATATCCCCGGGCTTGATGACAGCTATAGCTATACTGATAATATCCTTTATGAAAGAGGCTTCGGTCTTACATATTCATCAGACCCGACAGGAGTATTCTCATCTGAATATAAGTCATCCCCCTTCTATAAAAAGCTTATTGCTGCTCTTGATAACAGCGAGGATAAGACAACAATGGAAAAAGCTCTTGCCGCCGCATTGTCACAGGAGGGCTATAAAAACTACGCTATCGAAGGCGCAGATCTAACTCAGGCAAAAGCGCGCGGTCTTATCTGGACAGGCAAAGAGCTAAGGATGAACGATTATGAAACGGGAAATACAGAATATACCCGCTGGCTGCAAAGCTGTGTTCTGAATTACAGAAGTCAGGCTTCGCTTCTGGCAGATTATGACTGGTGCGCAGTTTTCGCAAGCTGGTGTATGTATCAGGCAGGCTATTATACAGATGAACAGCTGAAAAAGTTCTATTATTCATACTGTGCCGATCCCCGTATCGAATTTGATGCAGACGCATGGATCGAAGCATTCTGTTTTGATCAGGAGAAGGTATGGTATACGCCTATAGCTGCAAGAAAGGTCGCAGCATATGACTGGAACACCTATTATCATACTGAGGTGGATCCCTACGATATCCCATATAAGCCCGGAGGACTTATTTTCTTCTCATGGAACGGTACAGGCGACTACTTCAACCATGTTGCAATGGTTGTAAGCTATGACAGTGAAACTCATGAGCTTACATATATCAACGGCAATACTGAGGGGCAGGTCATAACAAGAATGATGGATCTTGATAATGTAGAGGAATTCCACGGAAATCCCATCATCCAGAACAGCGGCAGAATAATGGCATATGGTGAATATGACGCTGTAAAGCCTCTTGAGCAGAAGGAGATCACCGCTGAACAGAATGTGATTATCTGGGATAAGAATTCCGGATCAGGCTTTTCACTTGTGACCGATTCAGATTCAAAGATCGTTTCAGTTACTATCGACAACGAATATATCGGCTCAAACATCGAAAGCAATATACTTATGCATCAGGGCAAGGTAAAAGTAGGCAGATCGGAGCTTGTGGATCAGCCTGCAGGTCTGCATGAGCTTATGCTTACATTTGACGACGGCGTTCTGACAATGCCGTTGATCGTTGAGGAAAAAAGAGAAACAGATATCAGCTCTGATAATACCGAGCTTACATGGGATCGCGCTGACGGTGATATTGAAATAGCTACCGATTCGACATCAGCTATCGTTACGATCCTCAAGGGCGACGAAGTTATCGGAACAGAAGAAATAGAAGACATTACCGTAGAAAACGGCACTGTAACACTTTCGGGTGAATTTGCAAATTCTGTTTTTGAGGACGGCGCAAATACAATAAAGCTTGTATTCTCAGACGGAGATATTGATATCAATATATTTGTAACGGATAATTCAGAGGAATCCTCTGAAAGCTCAGAAGAATCCGAAGAATCTCAGACATCCGAAACCTCCGAAGAATCAGAGCAGTCTGAAACCTCTGAAACATCAGAGACATCAGAAGAATCGGAAACATCCGGGGAATCCGAGATATCAGAGACGTCTGAAAGCTCGCAGACCTCCGAAATATCCGAATCTTCCGAAACCTCAGAAGCATCATCAGCTTCCGAGGTATCCGAAAGCTCTGCCGCATCAGAGCCTTCAAGACAGACTGAGACTACAACTACAGCCACAACAGCAACTACCGAAACCAGAACCACCACAGAAACACCGTTCACAGGGGACGGATATCCCATTGCAATAATAGTGATAGTTGCTGCATCCATATGTCTTATCGGAGTAACAGCAAAGAAAAAGCATGACAGCGCAGATTGATAAGTAAATGTCACTGTGGAAACAAAGCTGAAAAACAGCGGCGGGCGTGTAAAAACGTGCCCGCCGCTGTCTTTTTAAGCTTATACCTGAATCCGTGAAACTCAATCTTAGCTGCTGAAGCCTGGCTGTCCACTGGGAATAAGGAAAGGGGATTTCAAAAGGGGGAAAACTCAAGGGGGAACCCCTTGTGGTTTCCACCTTTTGCCCCACCAAAGCAGAAATACTAATAGAGTGTGGTTCAAGGCATGAAAGCCGGGCAGCGAATTCTTTCATCCACCAGCAACGAAGATGTCAGCTATTACAAATAATAATTGCAAATTTCCAAAAAGGTCAGGTTATGCGTTTTTTATGGTTGACAAAATGTCGAAAAATAGGTATACTATATTTTAATAGCAATGACGGGAAGAAGTATGTTGATGCTGCAGGCAAAGAGAGGATATGGCTGGTGTAAATATCCGCTGCGCTCTACAGAAATACATCCCTGAGCTGACGGGTGAAATCAGCAGTAGCCTTGTCCGTGCTGCAGACGTTATACTGCAAGGGTATTATTCGTACCCGTGAGGCTGTTGTCGTGAGGCAGCAGTGAATTGAGGTGGTACAGCGGTTTTTGATCGCCCTCTGTTATTATATTTACAGGGGGCTTTTTTTGTACCCCCTGAATTGTGAAAGGACGATAGAAAATGGGAGTTTACGAGGATCTTCAGAGAAGAGGTCTTATCGCACAGACAACAGATGAACAGCAGATCAGAGAACTGGTCAATTCGGGCAAGGCAGTGTTCTATATCGGCTTTGATCCCACAGCTGACAGCCTTCACGTCGGTCATTTCATGGCGCTTTGCCTTATGAAAAGACTGCAGATGGCAGGAAATAAGCCTATCGCGCTTCTTGGCGGCGGAACAGGCCTTATCGGCGACCCCACAGGTAAGACCGATATGAGACAGATGCTTACCAAAGAGGATATCGAGCATAACTGTCAGTGCTTCAAAAAGCAGATGAGCCGTTTCATTGATTTTTCAGATGATAAGGCGCTTCTTGTAAATAATGCAGATTGGCTGCTTGATCTAAATTATGTAGAGCTTCTGCGTGAGGTTGGAGCTTGTTTCAGCGTAAACAGAATGCTGACCGCTGAATGCTATAAGCAGAGAATGGAAAGAGGACTCAGCTTCCTCGAGTTCAACTATATGATAATGCAGAGCTATGATTTCTACTCCTTGTTCAAACGCTACGGCTGTAATCTTCAGTTCGGCGGAGACGATCAGTGGAGCAATATGCTCGGCGGAACAGAGCTTATCAGAAGAAAGCTCGGCAAGGATTCTCATGCAATGACCATCACCCTGCTTCTCAATTCTGAGGGCAAAAAGATGGGTAAGACTGAAAAGGGCGCAGTATGGCTCGATCCTGAGAAAACCAGCCCCTTTGATTTCTTCCAGTACTGGAGAAACGTTGCTGACAGTGATGTTATCAAATGCCTGAAAATGCTTACCTTTGTTCCCATCGAGGAGATAGAGGCAATGGAAAAATGGGAAGGCAGCGAGCTTAACAAGGCAAAGGAAATACTTGCTTTCGAGCTGACAAAGCTTGTTCACGGCGAGGAAGAAGCAACAAAGGCTCTGGAAGGCGCAAGAGCGCTGTTCTCATCAAAGGCTGATACAGATAATATGCCCCAGAGCGAGATCACAGACGCTGATCTGACAGACGGAAGGATCGGTCTTATCGACCTGCTTTCACTTATAAAGCTGGTTCCTTCAAAGGCTGAGGCAAGAAGACTTATCCAACAGGGCGGGATTTCTGTAAATGATGAAAAGAAAACAGATGTCAAGACAGAGATCAGCACAGATGACTTCAAGGACGGATTTATCGTTATCAAAAAAGGCAAAAAGGTATTCCATAAGGTGAAATTAAAGGGTTGATCCCCCGAAAGGAAAAAAGCTATGAGCGATGCAAAGAATACAAAATCAGGAAGACATGAGGAAAGAGTCCAGGCATTCTTTCTGCTGTTCGAGCAGCTTTTTCAGAAGGATAATATGGAGCTGATAATTGAGGATGCAAAGGATGCCAGAGATGCTGAGGTCGGCAAATATACAAGAACGCTCATAAACGGCGTGGAAGAAAAAAGGGAAGAGCTTGATAAGCTTATAGAAGCTAATCTCAAGGGATGGAAGCTGAGAAGAGTATCAAGAGTTTCTCTTACGATAATGCGTATCGCTGCGTATGAGATGCAGTATATTGATGAAGTACCGGTAAGCGTTTCAATAAATGAGGCTGTTGATATTGCAAAGGAATATGCAACACCTGCGGACGGTGCTTTTGTTAACGGTGTTCTCGGTTCCATCGCAAAACAGACAGGAAAAAGCGGTGATAAATAATGCCCTGCTATCTTGGAATAGATACCAGTAATTATACGACCTCTGCGTCAGTCTATGACAGCGAAAGCGGCAGGATGCTGATGGGAAAAAAGCTTCTTCCGGTAAAAAACGGAGAATGCGGTTTGCGTCAGAGCGATGCGGTTTTTCATCATACACAGCAGCTTTCAGAGGTCATCAAAAAGCTTTTTGCAGAAGCTGACGGATGCGGGATCAGCGCAGTCGGAGTTTCTTCCCGTCCGAGAGATGCGGAAGGCTCATATATGCCCTGCTTTACGGTAGGGCTTAACGCTGCGAGTATCATATCATCCGTTAATAAGCTGCCGCTTTATGCATTTTCACATCAGAGCGGTCATATTGCAGCTGCTCTGTACAGCTCCGGCAAAACTGAGCTATTAAACGAACGGTTTCTTGCCTTTCACGTTTCCGGCGGTACAACAGAGGCTGTAATTTCACAGCCGGATGATGAAAGGATCATATCAGTAAGTCTTGCCGCAAAGACCCTTGATCTGAACGCCGGTCAGCTGATCGACCGTGTAGGAGTGATGCTGGGGCTGCCGTTTCCCTGCGGAATGGAGCTTGAAAGGCTTGCAGCAGCAAATACCGAAAAGCTGCGGGGCATCAGACCCACGCTGAAGGGCGCTGACTGCTGCCTGTCCGGAGTTGAAAACATATGCAGAAAAGCATATGAAAACGGCGCGTCAAAGGAATATACAGCCTCACTTTGTCTTGGCTATGTTGAAGCGGTAATTGAAAAAATGTGCAAAGCTGTGCTTGAAGAAAAGGGAGAAATGCCGGTGGTTTTTGCCGGGGGAGTTATGTCCGACAGGATAATAAGAGATCAGCTTGCATCTCAGTTCGATGCATATTTTGCAGAGCCTGCATATTCTGCGGATAATGCGTCGGGTATAGCATATCTTTGCAGTATTATGCATAATAAAGAAATATGCTGCTGAAGCTTTGGTATAAACGGTTTTCCGGAAAAGGCGGAAAAATGAAGTTTATATACGGTTTTCATGGCATTTCAAAAAATAAAAAACTAAACGAAAAGGAGAAAGAACTATGGGCAGATTATTTGGTACTGACGGAGCTCGCGGAGTAGCAAATTCCGAGCTTACTGTAGAATTGGCAGTTAATATCGGCAGAGCAGCAGCAATGGTGCTTACTGAACAGACAAGCGGCAGACACCCGAAGATCCTCATAGGAAAGGATACAAGACTTTCCTCCGATATGCTTGAAGGAGCATTGACAGCAGGACTTTGCTCAGTAGGAGCGGATGTAACTATTCTCGGAGCAGTTCCTACGCCAACTGTTGCTTATCTTGTAAGAAAGTATAATGCTGACGCCGGTTTTATGATCTCGGCATCACATAACCCGTTTGAATTCAATGGCATCAAGATCTTCGCGTCTACCGGATATAAGCTTCCGGATGCGCTTGAGGAAGAGATCGAATCTATAATCCTGGATAATTCAAAGCCCTATCCGCAGCCCACAGGCGCAGAGCTTGGTCATGTAACATATGCAGAAAACGCTGTAGAGGATTATATCTCATATATTATTGATACAGTACCCACCAGACTTGACGGAATGAATATCGCCATCGACTGCTCAAATGGCAGCTCAAGTGTTTCAGCAGAAAAGCTTTTCACAAGACTTGGCGCTCAGTGTCATATGCTTTCCGATAAGCCTGACGGAATAAATATCAATGATAACTGCGGTTCTACACATATGGAGAACCTCCAGAAGTTCGTTGTCGAAAACAAGCTTGATCTCGGCGTAGCATTTGACGGCGATGCAGACAGATGCCTCGCTGTTGATGATAACGGCGAAATGATAGACGGCGACTTTATTATGGCAATCTGCGCTCTCGATGCTTCATCAAGAGGCAAGCTTAATAAGAATACTGTCGTCGGAACCGTTATGTCAAATTTGGGCTTTACAAAATTCTGTAAGGATAACGGTCTGGGCTTTTATGCAGCAAATGTGGGGGACAGGTATGTTCTCGAAACAATGCTCAGGGATGGATACAGCATCGGCGGAGAACAGTCCGGTCATGTAATTTTCCTTGACTATGCCACAACCGGTGACGGTCAGCTTACCGCAGCTCAGCTGCTCAGCATCATCAACCGCAGAAATGCAAAGCTTTCAAGCATTTCAACACTTATGACAAGATATCCGCAGGTTCTTGTGAATGTAAAGGTCACAGCTGAGGGCAAGGCGAAATATGCAGAAGATGAAGAGATCAAAAAGAAGATAGCAGCTGTGGAAAAGGAGCTTGGCGATGAAGGAAGGATCCTTGTAAGACTTTCCGGTACAGAGCCGCTTGTAAGAGTTATGCTTGAGGGCGCTGACGAAGCTCTTATCAACAGACTTGCAAATGAAACGGCGGATGTAATCAAGAACAGGATCGGCTGATTTTGTGCATCTTTAACAAAACAGACGGTTAAAAAATATAAAAATTCTCTTTGGATGGAATCACATTAAGCTTAATTATATGCTATAATAATTACAAGACTTGATTTGGAGTTGTGTAATTGTGGCGAATGTTGATCTTTCAATTATAATCCCCGCAAGAAATAATAAGGCAAAAAATGCCTCTATAATAAAGATGATCTCTGAGGAAACGCAGGACTATGACGTTGAATTCATCATTCTTGACATGAATTCAACTGACGGCGGCGTTCTTGAAGCTTTGAATATGATGAGGACCGGTAATCTCAAAGGCTCAGTTATCCAGTGCGGAAACGGCACTGTGTGTTCAGCGCTGAATACAGGAATTTATCGGGCAAACGGAAAATATATCACATTTGTTTATCCTACAAGACTGTATAAGAATTATATAAATGAATATATGGTAAAAGCCGAGGAAAAGGATGCGGAGTTTGTATTTGCGGCTCCTGCAACGAATGGCGAAGGTCATAAAAATGTGATCCCGGAAGGAATAATGGGAACTGATCTTGTTGTCAGCCTTATCCGTTCATCTGTATATATTGATTTTACAGCCGTTCTTTTCAGGCGTGATTTTCTTGTCAGCAACAGTATTCTTT
>ONNU01000376.1 GCA_900319255.1 uncultured Eubacteriales bacterium | reverse complement strand
CAGCCCAGATCGGCGGCGTTGACAGAACTACAAGAAATACAAAGGCTAAGGTAGGCGCAGGCGCAAAGCTGCTTATCAGAGAGCGTATTCTTACCGAAAAGGAACAGCAGGCTCATACCGAATTTGAGGTGGAGCTTAACGGCAAGGATTCCGGCGTGGATCTTATCTCCCGTTCCGTTGCAAGGGATAATTCCAGACAGGGCTATCATTCCGTCATCATCGGTAACGCTCCCTGCACCGGTCATTCGGAATGTGACGCCATCATCTCCGAAAACGGCAAGGTAGACGCGGCGCCTGAGCTTCACGCCCATGATAATGACGCTGCGCTGATACATGAGGCTGCCATCGGCAAGATCGCCGGCGAGCAGATACTCAAGCTGCGCACTCTCGGTCTGACCGAGCAGCAGGCAGAGGCAACCATTATCGATGGCTTCCTCAGCTGACCGGAAAAATCCAAAAACCAACGGCTGCTCCGTAGCAACATGCCCGGGGCAGCCGTTTTTGTGTTGTATCTGAAAAGGGGTGGCTGATAATGGCTCTGATATCAGCTGATCGGAGTGATACTTGTCTGCGGATGACCGCCGTCGTCCTCATAGATCTCAAGCTTATACCGGTAGACCTTATCACTGTCCTTAATGGTGAATTCTGTCGTACCGTACTGATGGGCCTTTATGCGGATCATGCTGTCCTTGCCGGTATTTGTTACTGTTATCTCGGCTAAATCATTATTGTCCGATTCTGCCACAGCCGCTTCTGTCAGCACAGGATCCTCCGGGAGAAAAACGGTGGAGTCCAGATCAACCTGACTCATGGTTAGCGTAAGTGTGAGGATAACTGCCAGAGGAACGAAAAAGCCAACTAATCTTTGCCAGAGCTTCGGGGTGAAAACATACAGATAAAGTATCACCTGTCCCAGAGTGAACAGCGCCCCGACCAGCATATAAGGGAAACGCTTGAAGGTGAATTGAAAATATCCAACATATGTAAGCGTGAGCCCTGCGATCACGGGGAAGAGTATCAGCAGGCTTATCCAGTTCTTTTTGCGTATATACCAGCCCACAAAAGCCATCGGGAAGGTCAGCAGCGTCCAGAAGAACCAATATCTGTAATAGCCGAACAGCCCCCAGCCCATATCGCTGAAGGGTACCTGAAAAAGGTAGATCAGCGGCTGACTGATAAGGAAAAATACAAAGGTCTTTAATGCAGATTCAAGGGGACGCTTACAGTTGGACATTATGATGACCGCGAAGAATATCCAAGCCTCAAAGGTTTCTCCCATTTTCATGAAGGATGTACCGCTGAAAATGGGGAAGAAAAGAAAAGCAAACGTCACCACAGCCGTTGCCACAGCAAAAACGATGATCTTCCACCATTTCATATCGATACCGCCAAAGAGCTTATCCGTTAATCGGGCAAAACCTGTTCTTTTATTATCCTTTGCTTCTTCCATGATATCATCTCTCCTTTATTATCCTATTTATGCGGCAGAGGTGCATGGTCTGCCGGTTCTGTTTATTCTATATTTGAATCAGTTAATATTATAGCCCTCCAAGCGCAGGCAAGGAGGGCGTTTATGCACTCCGCGTACATAAAAGATTTCACCGTGAGCGCGGCAAATGTCTGACGCGAATATGGGTGCGGCGGCTCGCCGCTGGTGGAGGTGAGGAGAATCGAACTCCTGTCCGAAAGGTGATCCGGTCGGTTTTCTCCGAGCGCAGTCTGTGATTTGGGATTCCCCACGCGTCACGCCCGCAGACAGGCTTGACGTTTCGGTAGTCTTTGGATCATGACGAAAATCAAGACGCTTTTTCGTTCACGTTCACCACTAAGTCGACGCCCATATAAAGCCGTGGTACTCTTTATATGAACGCTTGCCTAATTAAGCGGCAAGGGCAACAGGTTTAGTGTTGTCGTTTATTATTTAAGGTTTTACGGATTTTATAGCGGTTCCGCAATGCCGCTGCTCGCTTGCCGGCGTTCTCGCCCCCCGTCGAAACCATTGCACCCCCGTATATTATTTCAGGCTTCGTTAAACTCCACCCGGAAATAGCTTTTCAATATAATTATCTGTTTCTTTCCTTTACAGCCCGCTCTATATCACGCTTTGCCTGACGCTGAGCCATATCGTCACGCTTGTCATACAGCTTTTTGCCCTTGCAAAGCCCGAGCTTCATCTTTACATGTGAGCCTTTGAAATACAGGCTGAGCGGGATAAGAGAATATCCCTCCTGCTTCACCGTTCCGAAAAGCTTCATTATCTCACGCTTATGCATCAGAAGTCTGCGTACACGCATCGGGTCACGGTTGAATATATTGCCGTGCTCATAGGGACTGATATGCATTCCCTTTACCCACAGCTCACCGTCCTCAACAGTACACCAGCTGTCCTTGAGATTAACTCTTCCCTCTCTCAGGGATTTAACCTCTGTGCCGCAAAGCTCTATCCCGGCTTCATAGCTTTCTATGACGAAATAATCATGGAATGCTTTTTTATTCTGGGCTATCGTATTATCAGCCTGCTTTTTCGCCATAGTGCCACCGCCTTCCGCCTTGAATAGTTCCTTCCCTACGGGCTGTTTTTAACGGGGACACCCTTATTCCGGGGCATCCCCATATATTTCTGCATGAAGCAAAGGAAATGCTTCTTTCAGATCTCATTACGGTATTCAATAGATCTTGAAAGGGTCATTTCATCTGCATACTGAAGCTCACTGCCTACGGCTACTCCATAGCCGAGCCTTGTGACCTTGATATTCATTGGTTTGATGAATTTTGATATATACATAGCAGTCGCTTCGCCCATTACAGACGGATCGGTCGCCATGATGACCTCTTTAATCCCGCCCTTTTTCAGGCGTTCAATAAGGCTTTTTATATTTATCATATGCGGTTCTATGCCCTCTGCCGGCGACAAAAGTCCGTGAAGTACATGATATGTACATTTCAGCACACGGTTCTTTTCAAACGCCATTATATCTCTGGGTCTTGTCACAACGCATATGACCGATTTATCTCTTGTGGGATCAGCGCATATGGAGCAGATCTCCTTATCCGTGTAATTGCCGCAGATGCTGCATCTATGGATATCGTTATGTGCGCTCAATATCGCTTCCACAAGCTTTTCGACTTCGCCGTCGCCCATCTCTATGATATGATACGCTATCCTTTCGGATGTCTTGCGTCCCAGTGAGGGCAGTCTGTTTATCTGCTCCACAAGCTTATCATAGGGCGGTAATCTGTTGCCTGCCATTTATCAGAACAGACCGGGTACATTAAGTCCGCCTGAGATCTTATCCATTGTGTCTGCCTTCTCATCTCTTGCGTTGCGGATAGCTTCGTTTACTGCTGCGATGATAAGGTCGCTGAGCATATCTATATCCTCAGGATCTACAACATCCTTGCTGATCTCAATGGACTTTACCTCCAGGCTGCCCATTACTACAGCCTTTACTGCTCCGCCGCCGGAAGTTGCGCTGTATTCCTTTTCATCAAGCTCCTTGCTTGCAGCGTCCATTTCCTCCTGCATCTTCTGTGCCTGACGGGCAAGCTGCTGGATGTTTGTGTTTCCTCCGTTGCTGTAACCCTTGGGTAATCTTGCTTTCATTTTAATTGCCTCCGTTTTTTTATTTTTTGATTTTTTATTTATTATCAGCTGGCCACAAAATACAGAAAGTCTTATTTCTGCAGGTAACGATCCCACAGAAAAATACTGACTTCGCCTCATATCAATGACAGGTCGCCTGCTGCCTTCTCAGCCTGCGCCCTCTGCCATTCTGCGGACGGCTTTTGTTTTCATTCAGGTAATTGCGCCTTTTACGGCGCTGATCCGGACTGATGCGGTCAGCCGTTTCTTTCATCAACATTTACGCCTGACGCTTTCAGATCGTTTATAAAGGATGAAAGGGGATCATCCTCCCTCTTTTCATCGGGATAGCTGTATCTGCCAAGCTTATATTCCTGACCGGTCAGGGATTTTATCGTATCCCTTATCCTCTGTCTCAGCTCAGCCTTTCTCAGATAATCAAAGCAGATGTCCTTATCGGAATCCACAAGGATTATATTATCGGTCATATACGCCTTGCTCCCTGTAAATCCTGCCGCTACGGTGGGAGAATACTGCGATATCTGATCCAGTACCTCCTGCCATCTCGAAAACGGTACAGCGTTTTTCCTCAGCTTTTCCATTTCATCGCTGCTGGGTCTTTTTACTTTTGGAAGCATCGTCTTTGACTGGGAATGAGAAGGCGAATGGCTTTCCTGCACACGCAGCTCCTTCAGGGATGAAAGCAGCTTTTCGATCGCGGCTACTCTTTTTTCAATAGCCGGATCAATAGCGGCTATCTCCGCATTTCCCTTGGAGCAAAGCTTTACGGCTGTCATTTCCATTTCGATCCTGCGGTTTGCGCCCCGGAGCATTTTTTCCTGAGCGGTCTGCAATATCCCGATGGCTCTGACAATATCCGCAAGGGGAATACTCATTGCCTGTTCATTTGCTTTTTCAAATTCTGATTCGGACATGACGATAATGCTTCTGGGCTGCTTCATCGTTTTGATAAGCATAAGCTCACGATAATGCTCGATAAGCTCATCACAAAGCCTTGCCATATCCTTGCTGTTTTTATAAAGCACATCAATGATGCTGATAAACTCTGCACTGTCGCCGGCTTTTACAGCCTCTGCGATCTTTAAAAGATGGCTCTTGTCCGCAAGTCCCGCCGTAAGTCTGACGATATCCTCAGTGATATGTCCGTCGCTTCTGCCCATGCACTGGTCAAGCAGCGAAAGCGCATCTCTCATCGCGCCGTCTGCGATCGCTGCAACAAGCAATGCCGCAGCATCGTCTATGGTAACACCCTCGCTCTGGCAGACAAATTTCAGTCTTTCAGCGATATCCTCCGGAGAGATCCTGTGAAAATCAAATCTCTGGCATCTTGAAAGGATAGTTGCGGGGATCTTATGTACCTCGGTGGTCGCAAGGATGAAAAGCACATGCTCCGGCGGCTCTTCAAGGGTTTTCAGAAGGGCATTGAACGCTCCTATTGAAAGCATATGCACCTCATCTATGATATATACCCTGAATTTTGCGTTTGCCGGGGTAAAATTCGCTTCCTCCCGGAGAGTACGGATATCATCAACGCCGTTATTGCTGGCTGCGTCTATTTCAACAACATCAAGAATGCTGCCGTCGTCAATTCCGCGGCAGATCTCACATTCTCCGCAGGGGTCGCCGTCCTTGGGTGAAAGGCAGTTGACCGCTTTTGAAAGGATCTTTGAACAGGTGGTTTTTCCTGTTCCCCGGGAGCCGGTAAAAAGATATGCATGAGCAAGTCTGCCCGATCTGAGTTCGTTTTTCAGCGTATCGGTAACCTGCGGCTGACCGATAACATCAGCAAAGAACTTAGGACGGTATTTCCTGTACAACACCCTATACATATCCTCACCCCCATCATCACCGGAAGTCTGTACATAAAAAAACAAGACAGACCGCTATGCGGGGTCATACACTTGGAGATACGGACGAACAGACTAACTTTATCGCACAGCTGTGCACACTTAATGCTGCTCGGTTCCCCGCCTGACATGGTTCGCGGCGAGCTGTCGTACAGCGCCTGCCCGTTCGCATCTCCCAATGCATGATTCTGTCTTGAAAAAATTACTCCGCCTCAAGGCGACAATAACATTATACTATATCTTTTTGAAAAAATCAACAATTTTTTATAATATTTTTTGCGGCGGCGGCCGGCGGCGTGCCGCCGCTGTCATGTTCGCGTTGTAAGTTATGACCATGCAAGGCTTTTTCCTCGCGATTGTAAGATTGTTCTATTGGCGGCATTTTTTGTTTCCCCATCCCATCTGAGTATAACACGCGGGAACAAAAGTAACGCTTTGTCAGACCTGCCCCCGCGATTTTGACACCGGCGGCACGCCGGCAATTGATATTATGATAGGAATGTGCTATACTATTATTCAGAGAGGTCATACCTTTATTTGTCGGCTGAAAAACAACCATTTTATGTAATGTAAGAGGAGGTATCATATGGATTGGGAATTTACAGTGCTTAATATGATGCAGAAATATCTGAGAAGTCCGGTTCTTGATGCAATCACAATAACCGTTTCCACACTTGGCAAGCTGGGGCTTATCTGGATAGTCATGGCTATCATCTGCCTTATCACAAAAAAATACAGACGGCTGGGTACGAAAATGTCCCTTGCTCTTATTCTCACGCTGATAAACTGCAGCTTTATCCTGAAGCCGGTGGTGCAGAGGATACGGCCCTATATATTAAATCCGAATATCCAGCTGATGCTGTCGCCTGAGTTTGATACCTCTTTTCCCTCCGGTCATACGTTTTTCGCATTCAGCACAGCTACCGTCTGCTTTATGTACAATAAGAAGTTAGGCATAGGAATGTATATATTCGCTTTAGCAATGGCATTTTCAAGGATGTATCTGTATTTTCATTTTCCGACTGATGTTATTTTCGGTGCCATCTTCGGCATCATTACAGGAATAATCGCCGGAAAGCTTGATAACTATATTTTTGAGGATCACATTCCGCTGACAAGTAAATCGTATTGATGCTGAGCAAAATTCTTTATTATTTATTGACAAATATTATAGTATGGCTATGGCTATTTTCAGAAAAATATGATACAATGTTATCCAGATGAAGCTTTGCCTGGATTTACGAAACCTTATAAACTACCGGTCGGCTTTCTGTCGGCTAATTCAAAGGAGGAGTTTATTTTGAATATTACACTTTTAGGCTGCGGCAGATGGGGTTCTTTTATCGGATGGTATCTTGATAAGATCGGACACAAGGTGACTATCTGGGGACTTGCTGATGCGCCTCAGCTTATCGAACTCAAAACTACCCGCAAAAACAATATGCTGTCATTCCGTGAGTCTATCGAAATAACGGATGATCTTGAAGCAGCAGTCAGCAGCGCTGAGATAATGATAATCTCCATAAGCTCTCAGGCGCTCAGATCCTTTGTGCAAAGACTCGCCAAGCTTGATATCAAGGGCAAAAAGATCGTTCTCTGCATGAAGGGCATCGAGCTTGGTACAGGCTGCCGTCTTACTCAGATAGTTGAGGAATATGTCCCGGAGGAAACTAAGGTTGCTATCTGGGTAGGTCCCGGTCATCCCCAGAGCTTCAGTCAGGGTATCCCCAACTGTATGGTCATCGACTCCCGTCACGAGGAGCTGAAGCCCTATCTTATCAGCAAATTCTCAAGCGAGCTTATCCGTTTCTATGTCGGTCAGGATCTTATCGGAAATGAGATCGGCGCAGCTGCTAAAAACTCTATCGGTATCGCAGCAGGTATGCTTGACGGTCTGAATCTTTCCGCATTAAAGGGCGCTCTTATGTCAAGAGGTACAAGAGAGATCTCAAGGCTTATCAAGGCTATGGGCGGTAATGAGCTTTCAGCCTACGGTCTTTGTCATCTTGGCGATTACGAGGCTACTCTTTTCTCAAAATACAGCCACAACCGTATGTTCGGCGAAACTCTCGTCAAGGGCGAAAAATACGGTCTCCTTGCCGAGGGTGTTGACACCACCACAGCTTTATGTCAGCTGGGCGAAAAATACAATGTTGATCTGCCCATCTGCAAGGGCGTTGCGGATGTTATCGCCGGCAAGCTTGATGCAAAGCAGGCTCTTACCGATATGTTCGAGCGTTCCGTCAAATCTGAATTCTGATAAAAATTATACATCACATATAAAAAAGCCGATGAATCCATTTCACCGGCTTTTTTCTTATGCAGCTGCGCTTTCATGGCAGTCTGTTATTTATTCCAGAATCCGTAAAACTCAACAGTAAAAAACTAAATCCTGAATCCGTGAAACTCAATATGGAAAAACACAATTATGCCGCATTAATGCAATGTTTTTTGAGTAATTTGAACCCTGATATT
>ONNU01000281.1 GCA_900319255.1 uncultured Eubacteriales bacterium | reverse complement strand
GTTAATCGAATCTGTTTTTGAAAAATACAAGCCGACCGTTGTTGTTAATTTAGCTGCACAGGCAGGTGTTCGTTATTCGATCACTAATCCTGATGCGTACATCGAATCTAATCTGGTTGGTTTTTTCAATATTTTAGAGGCTTGCCGCAACCATCCTGTTGAACATTTGGTTTATGCTTCAAGCTCATCGGTATATGGCTCAAACAAAAAAGTGCCGTACAGCACAGATGACAAAGTAGATAATCCGGTTTCGCTGTATGCGGCAACAAAGAAATCCAATGAGCTTATGGCTCATGCTTACTCAAAGCTATATAACATACCATCAACCGGACTCCGCTTCTTTACGGTTTACGGTCCAGCTGGTCGTCCGGATATGGCTTACTTCGGCTTCACTAACAAGTTGGTAAACGGCGAAACGATAAAGATATTTAACTACGGCAACTGCAAGCGTGATTTTACCTATGTTGACGATATAGTTGAGGGTGTTGTCCGTGTAATGCAGGGAGCACCCGAAAAGAAAAACGGCGAGGACGGACTGCCTATACCTCCCTATGCTGTTTATAACATCGGCAACAATCAGCCGGAAAATCTGCTCGACTTTGTGCAGATACTTTCCGAAGAGCTTGTAAGGGCGAAGGTTCTGCCGGAGGATTATGATTTTGAAGCTCACAAGGAGCTTGTACCCATGCAGCCCGGTGATGTACCGATAACTTATGCGGATACAGACGCACTTGAAAGAGATTACGGCTTCAAGCCCAGCACTTCTCTGCGTGAAGGTCTGAGAAGATTTACCGAGTGGTACAAAGAGTTTTACCAGTAAAAGACGGAGGAAGTATAAATGAAAATCACAGTAGCAGGCGTTGGATATGTAGGACTTTCCCTGGCTGTATTGCTGGCACAGAATCATGAAGTCACAGCGATCACCACAACAGATAAGAAGGCTGAAAAGCTCAATAAATTTATCAGCCCCATTCAGGATGATGAAATTGAGCGTTTTTTCCGTGAAGCAAATTCAGGCGAAAGAGAGTTGAATCTTCATACTACCACAGACAAAGCTGCCGCTTACGGCGATGCAGAGCTTGTAATTATTGCAACTCCTACCAATTATGATGACGAGCATCACTTCTTTGATACAAGCGCTGTCGAGGACGCTATTGAGTGGACTTTGAAAGTCAATCCCGATGTACTTATGGTTATTAAATCGACTATTCCGGTAGGCTACACCGAGTCCGTAAAGAAAAAGTACGGAATAAATAATATTATTTTTAGTCCTGAATTCCTTCGTGAATCCAAGGCATTATATGATAATCTTCATCCTTCACGTATCGTTGTCGGTGCAGAGGATGATCAGAAAGAGCAGGCTCAGAAGTTTGCCGAGCTTCTGCTTGAGGGAGCGAGAACTGAAGAACAGAGAGCTGGTCAGGATGAGCAGGATATAAAGACACTTATTACTCACCCAACAGAGGCAGAGGCTATAAAGCTCTTTGCAAACAGCTATCTTGCAGTCCGTGTTGCATATTTCAATGAGCTGGATACTTATGCTCAGTCTGTCGGTCTGAATACACAGGAGATCATTGACGGTGTCTGCATGGATCCCCGTATCGGCAGCCACTATAACAATCCGTCATTCGGTTACGGCGGCTATTGTCTGCCAAAGGATACAAAACAACTCCTTGCAAATTATACAGGTATTCCTCAAGTAATGATTAGCGCTGTTGTTGATGCGAACAATGTCCGCAAGCAGTTTGTCGCTGATGAAATCGCTGCGAAAAAGCCTGCACAGGTTGGCGTTTACCGTTTGACGATGAAATCAAACAGTGATAACTTCCGTGCATCTGCTATTCAGGGGGTTATGCAGAGGGTAAAGGAAAAAGGTATTCCGATCATTATTTATGAGCCGACACTTGAGGACGGCAGTGAATTTGCAGGGTTTAAAGTGATCAATGATCTTGAAAAGTTCAAGAAAGAATCCGATGTTATTCTCGCAAATCGCTTTGATGAATCTGTTTTAGGTGATGTCACAGAAAAGGTATATACAAGAGATCTGTTCAGAAGAGATTGATTGGATTTGAGGAAGAAGGAAGAATATGAAAATAGCAGTAGCCGGAACGGGCTATGTCGGCTTGTCGATCGCAACATTGCTGTCGCAGAATAATGATGTTTATGCGGTCGATATAATTCCTGAAAGGGTCGAGCTTATCAATAACAAAAAATCACCTATTCAGGATGAATACATAGAGAAGTATCTTGCTGAAAAGGAGCTTCATCTTACAGCTACGCTTGATGCGGAAGAAGCTTATAGTAATGCAGATTTCGTAGTAATCGCAGCACCTACTAACTATGACAGCGAGACACATCATTTTGATACAAGTGCAGTTGAAGCTGTTATAAAGCTCGTTATGCAGTATAATCCGGATGCAATCATGGTTATCAAGTCAACAATTCCGGTAGGATTTACAGAGTCTATCAGGGAAAAGACCGGCAGCAAGAATATCATTTTCAGCCC
>ONNU01000282.1 GCA_900319255.1 uncultured Eubacteriales bacterium | reverse complement strand
TATTTGCCCTCTGTCTTGTCATAAATGCTGCAGCTGAAGGTCTTGTCATTCTTGGGAACATAGGTAAGTGTATATTTTCCTGTGCCGTCGGGCTGGAGGAAGGTCTCCATATCTGACCAGCCGTGTTCATCGGTAATGTAATAGAGAAGAACATATCTGTCATCATTTACAGGAGGTGTCGGAGGATCGGGATCGGGATCGTCTCCGCCGTCATCGTATTTGAAGTTATTGACAGTATATTTTCCGCCGGAGGTTCCTGCGATGGAAAAGCCGTTGAATTCATATGTTCCGAGTGTCAGATCAACGGTCTGATTTGAATTGCTGCCGCTGTTGAAAATAAGGTTCGGATATTCGCCCTTTCTGTTAAAGGAAAGCTTATAAACGTCGCTGCCGTCCTTTGTTCCGCACTTATTGAGCTTTACGCCGGGCCATTCGCCGTTATTGGAACTGCCGTCCCATGCATATGCATAAACTGAGCTCCAGTTCTTATTATTTACAAAATAGTATGTATCATAATATGTGTATTCTATGATATCGCCGGAATAGGATGCCAGCTTATTCAGCTTTTCATCAAATTCATCAAGAACGCTTTCATCTGCTGTTGTCTGACCCTTATATTTAAAATACAGCTTCTTTAATGCCTGATAAGCGTCATAGGATGCAAACTTATATTTTTCTGAAAGTGTGCCCTTGACTGTTGCAAGCTTGCTGGTGATATCTACAGTATTGCCTTTGAGAGGTCTTTCAGCGGGAGGATCATTTACAGGAGTTGATGATGTACGGGAGCCTTCCATGATGTAGCTGTACTGGGGATAGATAAGATCATCAGTAACATTCAGTCCGTTGAAGATGATCTCATTTTCAAATACCTGAGTAAAATAGCACTGGCTGTGATAGCCTACGCCGTTATTATAATCCCATTTATGCTCCGTACTGGAGGGCTTTGTAGAACCTGCAAGAGCCGGAGTATGTATCATCTTGGCTGCTTTTCCGTTATTATCAAAATAGTTGTATTCACATTCAAAATCACAATGTGTATGACCTGAGAGGAATACTATATTCGGATAATCTTCAAGGATCTTCCTGAACTCTCCGTTATTGCCGTATTTATCTTCCATAAGACCGCCATAGTACGGATTAGTGAGATCATCACCGGGTCCGAAGCCTCTTATGGGAGCATGCTCTACAAGGAAGATATTTCTCTTTGTATAATTCTGCTGGATAAGCGATTTAGCCCATGATATCTGAGCATTTGAAAATACCTCTTTCTTATTGGGATCCTTGCTCTCCTCCAGGGTCATGAAGATAAACATATCGCCTGTTTTTTCTTCGATCATACTGTAATATGATTTGCCGCTCTTTGAACCGTCTGTTCCGGTAGCTTCTACATATTTTTTCAGACCAATACTGGGATCATCCTCATTGACCTTAAGATCATGGTTGCCGTCTGTTTCCCATACGGGATTGACAAAATTGCTGGAGCTGAGTACCTTCTGATAAAGATCCCATTCCTTGTCAATTTTTGAACAGGTCGGAATGTCACCGGAAACAACTATATAATCAGCGCCCCTGTCTGTACTGATCTGAAGAGCTTTTTTCAGATTGCCTTCAGCGTTTTTCCAATAGATAGGATCGTCGCGCTTATCCAGATGTATATCGGAATATGTACTGAAGGTATAGAGCAGATCGCCGCTTACTGTTGAAGACAGACGCTTGTCTTCCGGTACGTCATAGACACAGACTGCATCCGATACATTGAGTGATCCTGTGGTAGCTATGATCTTTGTTGCATTTGCGGGTATAGCTGTATGATAGCCCATCTTTACCGTACCCTTGCCGCCGGAGCTGAGGCTGAATTCACCAAGGGGATAATACTTCTCCAGCGCCTTATTATCGTCCGCCCAGTAAAGCTTATACTTACCGCTTGACTCTGCTGTGAATGTGATGGTTCCTTCCGCATAGCCCGCAGTATCATAAGAATTTCCGCTGAACGTGTAATTAATTGTGGAGCCGGATGCAGCGAATGTTGTTACGAATGAAGAGCACATCATTGGTACTGTTACTGCTGCTGAGAGTACTACTGCGGTGGTTCTGGACAAAAATCTGGATCTCATTTGTTTTCATCCTTTCTTGTGTGATCCAGCCGGAACAGATCAGAAAGCTCACAATTACGAGAATATCAGCTCAAAGCATAGCTGATCCTTTCCCGGCTTTTTATAATGATATTGAACCCGAGGTAATATTTTTGTGAATATTACCTATTTCGAATAAAGTATATCACAAGAAATTCAAAATGTAAAGAGAAAAGATACAAATTATTAAAAAAATATGAATAATCTATGAAAAATTTATCTAAACTCTGTAGCTAATGCCAAATAATGGTTATAAGGATATTTAGATAAGGCTATGATAATAGATTAGTGACGAGTTATTGTACAATCGTGTTTTTGGGTTATCTCAGTTTTTTGTAATTTGTTTCTTTTGACAATGTTTTCATGTCGGATTTTACAGTTTTTCTTTATATTTTTGGTTTCTTCTGACTGCGGACAAAAGAGGAGACCCATAAGAGGTGGGCTAACGCCCCTATTAAAGTTCTCCCCTTTTAAAATCCCCTTTCCTTATCTCCCCCCGGGATCGCCCCACGTGGGTAGGTTTATCATGTTTCCGGCTCCTGCCCAACGCGCGGATGATTGATACGGCAATGCTCGTAATTATTTTACAGCCCCTTTTACAATTTGATCTCTGTTTCTTCTGCGCGCAAAAACGGCAGGCATGACACTGCATACCTGCCGCTTTACAAAAGCCGTTCCGGCTTTTATCTGTTATCATTCTTAATCAGGAAATTCTGGTCATTCCCTCATGAGCGATCTCAACGGTTTCGATAGCTACTTCTGAAGCTGTCGCATTGAAATCAGGAGCGGTATACTTCATGGGCCATGCATTGATTACCTGCCATGAAGCTGCCGGGGATTCTTCTTCATCAAGAAGTGTGATGGTGATTGTCTTTCTTTCAACTGCACCGTTTACGCCGGTGATCATCCAGTCGTACATTACTGTTGAATCTACAAGACCCTGCTTCAATGTGATATTGCCGTATCTTTTAAGTCCCGGGATCTTCTGGGGCGTTGTTACCATATCGCCCTCTCTGTATTCTACTACATCAATGGAAGCATCGAAGCCTGTAACTTCTGAAAAGCCTCCTGCATCAAGTCCGTCAATTTCGACCTTATATCTGAATCTGGTATGTGGGTAACCCATAACTCGTCAATCTCCTTTCCTGTTATTCTGCGCTGCCTGTGTTCTGAGTGATACGGAAGATCACAAATTCAGCAGGCTTCACGGGTGCAACACCGATCACGCAGACCAGTCTGCCGTTATCTATATCATCCTGGCTCATGGTGTTTCTGCCGATATTTACAAAGAATGCCTCATCAGCCGATGCCCCTGCCAGTGAACCGTTTCTCCACATATTATTGAGGAATACGCTGATGGTTCTCTGTACTCTTGTCCAGAGTGCCTGATCGTTAGGCTCGAATACTGCCCAGTTGGTATTTGCCTTGATTGACTCCTCAATATAGATGAACAGGCGGCGGATATTAACATATTTCCAGCTGGGATCACTGGATACTGTTCTTGCGCCCCATACTCTGATGCCCTGTCCGGGGAAGGAGCGGATAAGGTTGACGCCTCTGGGATTGAGGATATCCTGCTCGCCCTTATTGAACTGGCAGTCAAGACCTACGCAAGCCTTTACTACTTCATTAGCCGGTGCCTTATGAACGCCTCTTGCATTATCGCTTCTTGCAAAAAGACCGATAACTGAGCCTGAAGGCGGAATTGCGATATTCTTCTTGTCAAGGGGATCGAATACCTGCAGCCACGGATGATAAAGTCCTGCATAGCTTGATGAGAAGATATCACGATGAGCAAGTATCTCATCCACCTTTCTTGCGCTTCTGGGAAGATCAAGAACCGCAAAGCGGCTTGCAAGGTTCTCACAATGAGCTACAAGTGTCAGCTGTACGTTAGGATCTGTAACGCCGGGAACAGCCATGATGGAAACTACATCATTATCAAGGAATGACTGGATGCCTGTTCTGTTGCCTGCGCCGCCGTCGGTGCCGATGAAATCTGATGCTGTGATATCAGCTGCGCTGCCGTTGCTGCCGCCGCTGAATTCAACGGTGATAACATCCTCAGCCTCCTCTGAAAGCAGGGTAAGAAGATCGCCTGTTTCATTGCTGCCGGTATATTCAGCTGTAATAAGATCTGATTTTGCTGTTTTCTTTCCGATATAATTTGCAGCTTCGATATTGAAGGAAATGTTTTCGTAGCTCTCGGAGGTATCTGCATATTTTACCTCGATAGAAAGCTCGCAGGTCGTGATCACTCTTGTGGGGAGAAGCTCTGTATCTGTGATCTCTGCTGTAAACTCATTTTCAAAGGTCAGGACATTATCCTGATTCTTTTCTACCTTATTGTACTCTACAGTATTGCCCTCTGAGAAAACAACGATATCGCCGGGGTTAAAGCCTGCTGCGCTTTTTACCTTATATTTTCTCTCGCCGAGCTTTTCAAGAGCCTGTGTCCTTGCCTTGGAAGAGCGGAAGATCCTGAGGCTGATGCTGTCGCCCCAGAGTCCGGGATCCTTTGCTGTAAAGCTGAGGGCGCCCACAGAAGCTGCGGAGCATTTAGCGCTTTCGGGAGCTACTCTGCAGATATAGCAGCGTGTGCCTCCGTTTACAAAGAAATGCTCAACCGCATATGCAAGGAAACGGTAATCGCCGAATTCATTTTCGGAAAGGAATCCGCCGTACTTTCTTTTGAAGTCTGCAAAATTGGTCACAAGCTGAGGAATACCGCCTACGGGACCCTTTTCAGCAAGTCCCACAAAGCCGGCGGTGCTTGTTCCAACGCCCTCCATAGGCTTGCCGCCGGATTCAAACTCCTCAACGTATACACCTGGTGATAAATATTCTGCCATCATGATCGGCCGTACCGGTACTTTGCCGGATCCACAAAGAACATCCTTATGGCAGCGGCTCAACGCCGCCTGAACACGACCTTTCCTCCTTTCGGTAGTGTTTTTTATTTGATTATAAAAGCAGTTACGATTTTATAATTCAGTTTCCGGGGATCCTTTATAACTGATCCCGGGTATGTTCTGATTATAACTCTTTATTATAACTAAAATAATAACTCTACCTATAACATAAATCAGTCAAAGTGACATCTCTGTTGCGGGTAGTTAATATATTCGGCAGTTCTGCTTTATTGCCCTGAGCCATGCTTCATTGGTATTTCTGCTTTGGTGAGTCAAAAGGTGAAACCCCCCTTTCCTTATCCCCCGTATCAAGCCAGGCTCTAATAGCCAAGAGCTAATCAAAAAGCCGCTGATCACGACACCAGCGGCTTTAATATTTCATTAATTCTGAACAGCCTATTTCAAAAAAGCTTTATCCTTTCTCAGATCATTATTGTCATCGTTATTATTTTCCTTATCATCATCGCCCTCATTTTCGGCATCATTCAGGCGGGATATTATCCTGCTGATAAGATCACGCCCATCGGGGGCTGATACCATTTTCAGCTGTATGCGGGCGACCCTCAGTCTGCGCAGGAAACGGTTTTCAAACTCTGCCTCACGAAGTACCGTCTGCTCAAGCTTTCCTGTCAGAAGCTTCATTTCCGGCGAAGGGTCATGCTCTCCTCTCAGGCGCTGCAGCTTTTTCTTATCCTCATCAAGGGTCAGGAACGGAGCCGTATTTCTTTGTCTGCGGCTCAGGCGGTGAGCTGCGGCGATCTTGAATTCATTCATAATACGGTTTTCGGACAAAAGCTTATTTGAACGGAATGCAAAAGCGCTGTTCCCCCGTGAGGACAGGTTTGTATGCAGCTCTCCGAAATGACCGTATCTGATTCGCCGGCGTGTTCCTCTGAGAAGCTTGCGGTCACTCTGGAGGGTGGGCGAATGATATTCCTTTTGTGAGCTGACGGAGATAGTGAACCGTCCGTTTTTATCTGCGCCCACGGAAATATTGTCAAAGGAATTGCTGATGCCGAATACCTCGGTTATGCTTTTATCGGCAGGATGTGGGATATAACCCTGCATGGGCTTATGCTCAGCTGCTTCACTGGTGCGTTCATGACTGATGCTTTCAGATGAACGGTTTTTTTCATAAAGTTCCCGCGCTCTCATTCTCCCGCCCCGCTTTCTTTCTGAGATAGTTTTATAGCTTTCCCCAGTGCTCTCATCCCCTCACCGGAAATTATTATCTTCCCGACAATTCATAATAATACTCTCCGGCTTCTGCTTTTGTAAATGCCTTTCCGCTTTTTGCATATTCGTTTCTTATAGCTTCCATGATATGCTTCATACTGATCTCCGGGCTGTTTTCCGATACGGCAAGGAATGCGCTGTGGAGGGCGATATTCCTGATATTGCTGCCGGAGAACTGAAAATGCTCCACAAGAAAATCAATATCGAGCCTTCCCACCGGCGCAGCTGCCGGGAACGCCCGGAGCCACATTTCACGCCTGAGCGCTGCATCCGGAAACGGAAAGTCGATTATAAAGCGCATCCGTCTTTTGAAAGCTTCGTCAAAGTTCTGTACAAGATTAGTCGCAAGTATGACAACGCCGCTGAATTCCTCGGTTTTCTGGAGAAGGAAGGCTGATTCCATATTACTGTATTTATCGTTTGATTCCCTGACCTCTGTGCGCTTTGAAAAAAGAACGTCAGCTTCATCAAAGAACAGGATACATTTACAGCGCTTTGCCTTTTCAAAGATCTCATTCAGGTTCTTTTCTGTCTCGCCGATATATTTACTGACCGCATTTGCAAGATTGATCTTATAGATATCCATGCCAAGCTCTGCGGCTATGACCTGAGCACCCATGGTTTTTCCTGTTCCGGGAGGTCCTGTGAAGATCATCGAAACTCCCTTACCGTAGGGCATCTTTTCAGAAAAGCCCCAGCCGTCATATATCCGGTGCCGCAGACGCACCTGCTGACAGGCGTCCCTGAGCAGTCTTTTGCTGCTTTCCGGAAGCACAAGATCATTCCAGCTGAATATGCAGTTGATCTTTGACGCTTTTTCTCCCATATCTCCGTCAAAGCTGCGGTAACAGCCGTTTCTGATATCCGCCGGGGTAAGCGTATCCCCCTGTGAAAGCACAGACGCAATATGCAGAGCTTTTCTGACGGCTGCCGGGGTCATTTCAAATTCGCCGGAAAGCTCTGAAAGCTCCACCTCCGGCGAAAGCTTATAGGCTTTGCTTTCGTTCTGCCACAAAAGCAGATTTTCGGTCATCGTGGGCATTGTCAGCGGTATACACACCGTATCAGCCGTTTCAAGCATTTTCCCTGCCGGCGCCTCCGATACGGTGATAACAAAGCCCATCTCATCCGAAAGCCTTTTCACCTGTCTGTACAGCTCTTCCCCGCCTTTATCCGCATTGACTACGGGGATACAATCTGCAAGCATAAGCTTTGATGAAAGCTCCCTGATCCGAGAAGCCTTCATGCTTTCATCAAGCTCAATGGGCATATACACCCTGCCGGTATCTGAAAAAGCCTTTCTTATACAGGTATGCCTGCCTGTTCCCCTTTCCCCCGTGAGCTGCAGCACAAAGCAGCGGGCAGGGTCGGTTTTTTCAAGAAAAGCTTTAAGCTCCGAAACGGCTTTTTCATTTGAGGAAAGATGGATAATACTTTCGCTTTCCTCCTGCGGATCAGCAAAGGCTTCATCGTACAAAGCGCCGCCAAGCAGAAATGTTGTCACAAAATCACGGATATGCATATGAGCATCAAAGCGGGGACAGACACCCTCAAAAAGCCTGCCCAGCGCAGAGTCCGGCTGCAGCTCATCGGCAAAGGGAAGAATATCCTCCGAAGCGAAAAACATCGCCGAGACCAGCGAAGGAGTTATCTCTCCCCTGTCTGCGCCGCACAGTCTTCCTATCGCAGCGGATGCCTTTCCGCTTACGGCAGCAAGCAGACCCAGCGCCAGCGCTGCCGCTTCAAATTCATTACAGCCAAATGTTCGGACAGTCCTGTCGAAGGGTGTATCATTCTGATGAAAAATAAGCGTAATTATTTCCCCTGCGCTTTTTTCGGAATAGCCCTTTTCTTCAAGCTCCGAAAGATATCCGCTGAGCATGGAAAGTATGTGCGCTGTTTTCCCGGTCATGCTGCGACCTCCTTTTGAAAATGTTTTGCTGATGTAAAAGTCTGAGAAGCCTGTTTTATGTGGTGAAAGTTATTAACAAAAAATCTGTGAAGCCGACATCTCCGTTGTGGGTAGTTAATGTGTTCGGCAGTTTTGCTTTTATGCCCTTAGTCATACTTCATCAGTATTTCTGCTTTGGTGAGTCAAAAGGTGGAAACCACAAGGGGTTCCCCCTTGAGTTTTCCCCCTTTTGGAATCCCCTTTCCTTAACCCCCGTGGGAAGCCAGGCTTTAAACGCTAAGACTTAGTATTATTATGTAATTTAACTGAATCTGTGAAACAGACATTTACGCTGCGGGCGGAAAAAGGGAATCCGTTGTTCCGCTTTAATGCCCTGAGCCATACTTCATTAGTATCTCTGCTTTGGTGGGTCAAAAGGTGGAATCCCCTTTCCTTATCCCTGTAGACAGCCAGGCTCCGGCTAAGATAAGGTATCAGGCTGATTTGATGGCTTGGGGTTGGTGGGAAATGGGTAATGCCTGGAGCTTTTACAATCCGGACAGCAGGCAAAACG
>ONNU01000283.1 GCA_900319255.1 uncultured Eubacteriales bacterium | reverse complement strand
CCATGCCGAACACGGAAGTTAAGCTCGATAGTGCCGAAAATACTCGGATGGTGACGTCCCGGGAAGATAGGAAGATGCCAACATTTAAAGCAGCCGCCCAATAGGGCGGTTGTTTTTTACATATTCATAAAAGCTCAGACCATGCTTTCTGCTTCATTTTATTGCGGTCGTAGAGCTTTTTGCTTTTGACTGCCTTCGTCACAGGAACGACACCGTTCCAGCTGCCGCGCTTTTTCTGATAATATTCACGCTGAGCTTTTTTGCTTTGCTTATCAAGCGGCACAAGCTTTAATTTCATTTTATTTTTCGTTTTCATTTATCTCACCTCTGTTCTATGCAGGAAATAATTTTTGTAAGACGGCTATAGTATCAGCTTACCGGCTCAGATAAAACCCTCTGAACGGCAAAGCTGCGCTGAAAAGGAGGAATCTATATGACTATGACGCAGGTAACATTCCCGACCATTGATCTTCGCGCAACGGGAGAAAACATCATCCGGCTTCGCAAAGCCAGCGGTTTCACAGTCCGTGAGCTTCAGCAGTATTTCGGCTTTGAAGAGCCTCAGGCTATTTACAAATGGCAGCAGGGGAAATGCCTGCCCTCCGTAGATAATCTGCTGGCGCTGAGCTGTCTGCTGGGGGTATCCATGAACGATATCCTCGTGCAAAGCTCACAGATAAATATTAAAGACAACGGGCAGTCAAACGACTGCCCGTTTGGTATTTTCCGGCTTATTGCGTCTATATTCCGGCGGTTTCAGACACAGCACCATCACAATTCCTCCGATCAATAAGCATCCCTCCGGCAAAAGCGCCGGCAGTTGCTGCCATATCAGATAAAAACATAAATAGCCCTGTTTTTTCAGCGAAGCGTTAAGCGAAAAAATGCAGCATGGAACTGACGAAAGAACGGATATCGAAATAGCGTACAGCGATGCTTGAAACGCAATTCTTTCCATTCAAAATAAATCCATATTCATACATCATCAAATGATATCCGTATCAATACGGGATCTTGCGCAGCCTCACAGTTCATCTGCGCCTGAACCGATCATCAGATCCGGACACTGCTGTGTCTGAGACCGCCGGACATTAATTACGCTGCCGGCGAAAGGTCTTTTCGCTGCGGGGCTGTGAGGAGGAAGCCCCGCAGCATCCGGCACTGGCGGTATATCAGGGATCAGCTTCATCCTCAGCGTCTGACCTGAAGCTCCTTTGAATTATATTTCTCGAACACCTCTTCAAAGGAATCGTTGACATCGAAGCCCGGCTCATAATCCACCTCGCAGCCGATCATACATTTATCTATCTCAAGGGACATATCGTCAGCCCTCAGACCGAGCTTTGAAGCATATTTTCGCACGGTATTGCGGTCGAAATTAATGACGGTAACCCGTCTGACATCGCATTTATAGGATATCTGGTTACCCTCATTATTGAAGCGGTAGCCGATACCGCCGTTAGGTTCAGTGACCTCGCTGCCCCTTATCCTTGCCATAGAGCGGAACACCTCAGCCATTTTTCTGCGGCACATATTGAGTCTGACCTCCCCGTCAAGATCAAAGTCAAGGCTGCGTTTTGTTTTATTGACAGCCGCGCAGAGTGTTTCCTTTTCCCTGAGAAGGTACATGAGGAAATCTATCATATGGTTAAGCTCACGGTAATAATCCGTATCGGGAATAACGGTAATGGTTTCGTTTTCCAGCTTAGGATCGACCTTATTATAGAGATATGTACGTTTTGTCAGAGTGACATTATCCTGAGAGGACAGTACACACTCCGCATCCGAAACAAGCTCATCAAGCTTATTCTGAAATCTGAACGCTTCCTTTAGATTCATAGTGATCACTCCTTTTCTGTTATGATCCTATTTTATCTCATTTCCCTCCCCCTGTCATTAAACCTGTAGTTTACCGCCGCCGGCGTGCCGCCGGTGTCAAAATCGCGCCGGCAGATCCTACAAAGCTTTACTTTTGTTCTCGCGTGTTATAGTTTTATATAGGCGATTGTAAAATGGCGAAAGGTCATCTGCTTTACTATCCTTATTTAAAAATGCGATCTTAGCTATTAAAGCCCGGCTTGCCATGGGGGTTAAGGAAAGGGGTTTCCACCTTTTGTCCCACCAAAGTAGAAATAATAATGAAGTATGCCTCAAGGCATTAAAGCGGAACAGCGAAATCGGGAGTTATTTTTTACTTCCTGGCTTCTATTTACCGCTGACTTCTTCCGGGGGCAGCGGCAAAGCCGCTGCGGACAAAAGAGGAGAACCACAAGAGGTGGGCTGCGCCCCCCTCTTAAGGTT
>ONNU01000284.1 GCA_900319255.1 uncultured Eubacteriales bacterium | reverse complement strand
TTTTTCTCGCGATTGTAAGATTCTCTATAGCATCATTTTTTGTCAGTCTGCGATAGTATTTCTGTTGCCAACTATTATTTTACATTCGGCGTGCCGGCAGCGTCGACGCTGCACCCAAAATCGCGGGAGCAGGTCTGACAAAGCGTTACTTTCGTTCCCGCGTGTTATAGTTGGGTGGGATGGGGAAAAAAATCCCCAAAGCCGGCTCCATAATCTCTCTCCGGGTTTGCTCTACACGGGCAGGTTTACAGTGTTATTTTGCTCCTGACAATCCCAACTCTTAGTCATTAAAGTCAGGCTTGCCACAGGGGTTAAGGAAAGGGGATTGCAAAAGGGGGAAAACTCAAGGGGGAACCCCTTGTGGTTTCCACCTTTTGACTCACCAAAGCAGAAATACTAATGAAGCATGATTCAGGGCAATAAAGCAAAACGTCGGATTCAGGTTATAGTTAATTGTTTATAGAAACAAGGGGACGAGTCAGAGCAATAAGCTATAGTGAATGGTTGGGGGACAGAAAAAATGCGGCAGGCGAAGATTTTGCGCCTGCCGCATTGATATGATTTTTCGGGGGATATTACTGTCTTGCAGCGCCGGATTTTCTTGCTGCATCCATAACAGCCTGAGCGACGGTCTGACCGATCCTCTTGTCGAATGCATAGGGGAGGATATATTCCTCTTTCAGCTCGTCCTCGCTGATGATGGAGGCTATAGCGTAAGCCGCAGCTACCTTCATATCATCATTGATCTCCTTTGCTCTGCAGTCAAGAGCGCCTCTGAATATTCCGGGGAAGCAGAGAACATTATTGATCTGGTTCGGGAAATCAGAACGGCCTGTACCGATGACCCTTGCGCCTGCTTTTGCAGCGAGGTCGGGCATGATCTCGGGTGTGGGGTTGGACATAGCAAAGACGATAGCGTCCTTGTTCATGGAAGCTACCATTTCCTCGCTGACGATACCGGGAGCAGAAACGCCGATAAATACGTCTGTGCCCTTCATAGCGTCTGCAAGCGTACCTGTGAGATGCTCGCGGTTGGTGATCTTGGCCATTTCGGCCTTTGCGCTGTTAAGCCTTTCGTCACCCTCGCAGATGATGCCTACGCTGTCGCAGAGAGTAAGGGACCTGACACCCATTTTCATTATAAGCTTTGAAATAGCGATACCTGCGGAGCCTGCGCCGTTGACAACGACCCTGATATCGCCGATCTTTTTATCAACGACCTTGAGAGCGTTGACAAGAGCGGCAGCAACAACAACAGCAGTACCGTGCTGATCGTCGTGGAATACGGGAATATCACAGATCTCCTTGAGCCTGCGTTCTATTTCAAAGCATCTGGGAGCGGCGATATCCTCGAGGTTAATGCCGCCGAAGCTGCCGGAGATGAGATAGATAGTTCTGACGATCTCATCAACATCCTTTGAACGGATGCAGAGGGGGAAGGCGTCCACATCGCCGAACTCCTTGAAGAGAGCGCACTTACCCTCCATAACGGGCATACCTGCTTCCGGACCGATATCGCCGAGACCGAGAACAGCCGTACCGTCAGTGATAACAGCGACGAGGTTATTTCTTCTTGTGAGCTTGAAGGACTTGTCGTAATCCTTCTGTATCTCAAGGCAAGGCTCAGCAACGCCGGGGGTATAAGCGAGAGAAAGCTCCTCGGAGTTGGTGATAGGCGCGCGGGAGATGACCTCTATCTTACCGTTCCATTCATAGTGCTTTTTAAGGGACTCCTGTCTGATATCCATAATAGATCTCCTTTCATGGTTTACATGGAATGAATTTATATACAATAGAACAAAGCCCCGGATCACTCCGGGGCGAGAATAAGCAATTACTCAGCAGCGTAGACAGAAACCTGCTTGCGGTCACGGCCTACACGCTCAAACTTAACTGTTCCGCTGATCTTAGCAAAAAGAGTATCGTCAGAACCACGGCCGACATTATTGCCGGGATGGATCTTTGTGCCTCTCTGCTTAACGAGGATGTTGCCGGCGAGAACATACTGTCCGTCAGCGCGCTTTGTGCCGAGACGCTTGGACTCGGAATCACGGCCGTTCTTTGTAGAACCGCCACCCTTTTTATGAGCAAACAACTGTACATTAATTCTAAGCATTACCTTTACACCTCCGTGATAATAACATTAAGATTATTCGGATACTGCTTCTCTGTTTCACACAGATGAAGCTTCAGCCCTGCCAGAACGACCTGACAGGAAACGAGATCACTCCCGGCGACCGCAAGGCGCATATCACCGTCACCGTCCTGAGCCTGAGCGTCAGCGCCGATAACATCGGTGATGGTATTAGCAGCCATATAAGCCGCAGAGGAAACAAATGCGCAAAGGACATCCTGACCGCTTTCAGCCATCATGGAATGACCGTGAATATGAAAGCCGCAGATATATCCGGAGCGGTCAACAAAAAACTCCGCTTTTATCATGCCTGGATTGACTCGATCTGTACCTTGGTATATCTCTGTCTGTGACCCATCTTGCGCTTGGAGCTTTTCTTAGGCTTGTAAGTGAAAACAGTGATCTTCTTACCCTTGACGGTATCGAGGACCTTAGCTGTAACCTTAGCGCCGTCAACATAAGGAGCGCCAACCTTAAAGCCATCATCAGTGCTGACTGCAACTACCTTGAAGTCAACTGTGGAATCATTTTCTGCTTCGAGCTTTTCAACGTAAACAACGTCACCGTTTGTTACCTTGTACTGCTTTCCGCCTGTTTCAATAACTGCGTACATTTGTGACACCTACCTGTCAATAAACTCGCTGCCTCAGGCGGGGCAAAGCCCACTTGCAAGCCCGCAGCATGCGGCTCTATTAGCATACCACATCAACCCCCTGCTTGTCAAGCCTGATAGGTGTTAGTTTTTAGATAATTCACATAATTCAGAAGCTCGCCGCCAAGAAAGCGCCGCCTTGACTTTATACTATAAATTGTAATCCTATCACTATCGAATTTTTCTTTCACGGAAGTATGAATGGGATTCTGCTCTCTGAGATTTATAAATAAACAAAACACAAGCTATGTAATTGTAATTAACAACAAAAAATCATTCACAATAAAAAAACTATTTACACTAACACAATAAAGTGATATAATAATATCCAGATTTTTAATTATTCGAGGAGGTAATTATTTTGAAAAGTTGGTTAAAAAAAGCAATTTCTGTTTCGCTCTGTGCGGCATTTCTGGGCGGCACAGCAGTAACACTTCCAGCAGTTGCCGCCGATATGGGCTCTCCCGGAATAGTTGCCAATGCGGCGGATACTCAAACAACTGCAAGCGGTCTTGAATACACGGTAAACTATAATAATACGGTTTCCATTGTGGGATATTCAGGTACATCAGCAGAGGTCAGTGTTCCTGCTGAAATTGACGGCTGCGCAGTAACTGAGATCCGGTACAATGCATTCAAAAACAACACGACTATTACAAAGGTCGTAATTCCGGGCAGTGTTACTTCTATAGGCGACTCAGCATTCCAGGGCTGTACATCGCTCAAGACCCTTACACTAGGAGAGGGTGTCACAGACATAGGCGATTCAGCATTTAACGGCTGTAAAGCGCTGACAGGCGTTACATTCCCGAAGACGGTGGAGACCGTAGACTACAGCGCATTCAAAGACTGTATCAGTCTGAAATCAGCTGTTTTTGAATCTGAGACAGATAATTACGGTGAGACCCAGGGCATAAAAACAATAGGTATGTATGCATTCAAAAACTGCAAGCTCCAGAGCGTTTCTCTGCCTAAGAGTCTTAAATCT
>ONNU01000302.1 GCA_900319255.1 uncultured Eubacteriales bacterium | reverse complement strand
TTCCAAATTCCAAATTCTAACTAACCACTATAAACTAATCCCCCACAAAACTCATGAGCTGCTCGTAGGTTACGCCGTATTTTTTAGCTATATCACGGGCGTAGCTAATACCCTCAGGCGGAGCGATAAAGACCTTGTAGGAGCGTTTTCCCTCGTGGATGCCGGTTATCAGTGAGGCTGCCTTTATATCGCCCTTGAGCGCATTGATCTCGCCCAGCTCCATTGCAAGCTCGTGCATATGTGTATTGAATATAGTCCTTGCTCCAAGCCCTCTCAGTGCTCTTACAACATCCTTAGCTATATACAAGCCCTCTGTGAAAGAGGTAGACGCAAGAGGCTCGTTAAAAAGAAGCAGGCTTTTATCGGTAGCGTCAAAAAAGATCTTGCTGATCCTTTTGGATTCCTCGCCCAGACGTCCCAGATCGACGGTCTGGTTTTCATCCGCCGGGAAATGGGTGTATATATTATCGCAGGGGGAAAGGCTCAGCTTTGATGCGGGAACATAAATGCCGTTCTGCGCCATAAGGAAAAGCATACCGGCTGCCTGAGTAAAGGTAGTCTTTCCGCCTCTGTTGGGACCTGTCATTATGAAAATACCGTGCTCACGGCTGAAATCAAAGTCATTGAATACGATATCCGTCTTTTTGCCCTCAAGATTACCGATAGCAAGCTTGATATTATACATATCCTTTGATATCATGGACTTTTCTTCGATATCAAGTATCTCCGGTCTTGACATGGGCAGCCCTGTTTCCATTACCCTGCTGCAGAACTCCGCCCATCTGATATAGAAGATCAGCTCGGGAATGAACTGTGTAAGCTTATATCCGCTGATATCCACATATCTTGAAAGCTTTGTCTTGAGATGTCTCACCGTTGAGCCCAGCATGTTGGTAACGGAGCGCGTGAGGTTCTTCATCAGCGGATCCTCCTCCCCTGAAAGCCCCACCTTATGTATCTTTGTCATGCTGCCGAAGCTTGCATTCAGCACATCGGAGAATTTTGCGCAGAACCCAAGGAAATTATCAAGTATTCCCGAATGATCGAATCTGTCGTCATTGATGGAAAGTATCCCTACCTCCTCCGGGCAAAGGGAGCTGTCAAGATTCACCCCGAGAGTTATGCTGCGTATCTTTGAGGTTTCCGTCTGCAGCTCTCTGATATCCGCTTTCAGCTGCTCGAAGCCGCTTTCATCATAAACAGAGGAAACATAATCCTTCAGCGCATTCAGTCCCGCGGATCTTACAGGAAATTCATTCAACGCCTGGTTGATACCGGATATACAGCCTACATATACATCAAGCTCCTGCAATCTTGTGACCAGCTGCCAAATGGGAGAAACGGAGTCATCCCTGAAAGTCTTTTCAAAGGATTTGAGATAATCCGGCTGATCCAGCATATCCCTGACCTTTTCACGAAGCCCGGGATATCTTATTATATCATCAAATACATCACAGCGATAACGAATGACCTCCGGGTCGCTTTCAATCTTTGTCATAATATCCCTGATGATCTTTTTTTCACGGTCATTTTCTGATATATGCTCGAAAACCATATCAAGCGAAAGATCGTTATAAGCATCTTCTCCAAGCATTTTGAAAGAGGGGGTTTTACCGTCAGGATAAAGCAGGCTGAATTCTTCCATATTTTTTCACTCCGTTATTATTTTATTCAGAAGGCTTTGCTTATTCCTTCTGATATTATTATACCCTCCCCCGCCCCCGGATACAATCAATCATCCGTACTTTCCGCCAACCATACAGACATCAAATCAACCGCAAGTTGAAATTGTTTCTTCTGAATCTGTGCTTATGCTGACGATAAATTATAGCTTTGTTTTAATTCGGAAGTAAATTGAATTAGGAATTGTTTAAAATTTGGAATTTGGAATTTGGAAAGTGGAATTTTATTGAATTTGGAATCAGGACTGTGCGAACGCTGAAATCTTCATTATTCATTTGTCAGTTTTCAGTGTAACCTCTCAGGAAACGCCGGCGTGTATCTCGTTTTATTCATGCGGCAGGAGTGGGTGAGAAGTAAATGATTTCGGATTTTACAGTTTTTCTTTTTACTTTGAGTTTTTCTGACCGCTGACTTCTTCCAGGGCAGCGGCTTTGCCGCTGCGGACAAAAGAGGAGAACCACAAGAGGTGGGCTGCGCCCCCCTATTTGTTTGA
>ONNU01000380.1 GCA_900319255.1 uncultured Eubacteriales bacterium | reverse complement strand
GTGTGCGAGCTTCTTTGCGAAAACGGCTATAACGCTACAAGATACCATGCCGGGCTCAGCGAGGTTGAAAGACGCAGGAATCAGGAGGATTTCGTTTTTGATAAGCATACCGTCATGGTGGCAACAAATGCTTTCGGTATGGGTATCGACAAATCCAACGTTTCTTATGTCATTCATTATAATATGCCGAAAAATATTGAAAGCTATTACCAGGAGGCAGGTCGCGCCGGACGTGACGGTGAAGAAGCAGAATGTATACTTATGTATAGCCCGGCGGATGTACGGACAGATCAGTTCCTCATCGAAAATTCCGAGCCTAATCCCGAGCTTGACGAAATTCAGCAGAAGGCTGTGCGTGAAATGGAATATGAACGGCTGAAACAAATGACCTTTTACTGCACTACCAACGACTGCCTGCGCAGCTTTATATTGAAATACTTCGGCGAAAAGCCCATCAGCTACTGCGGAAAATGTTCAAGCTGCCTGACACAGTACGAAACCATCGACGCTACTGTGCAGGCTCAGAAAATACTCTCCTGTATCATACGCTCGGGTCAGAAATTCGGAAAGAAAATGATAATAGATACCCTCAAGGGCAGTAAAAGCGAAAAAATACAGCGCTTCGGTCTTGATAAGCTTTCCACCTACGGCATAATGAAGGATACAAGCGAAAAAAGCATCCGCGATATCATGCTCTGCCTTGAAGAGGAGGGTTATATTTTCACCACCGCCGATGAATTCCCCGTTGTGAAAGTCACTCCTTCAAGCGCAGCGATACTGAAAGGTCAGACTCAGTTCGAGATCAAAGTACCTAAAGAAAAAATCAAACAGCCTGCCGCATCAAAAAAGGATCGCCCTTCGGGAATGGAGGAATACGATGTGGACAACGAGCTTATCGCAAAGCTCAAGGGGCTGCGGCGTGAATTGGCGGATAAGGCGAAAATGCCTGCGTATATTATTTTTTCAAATGCGGCGCTTGTTGATATGTGCAGGAGGATGCCGATGAATGAAGCGGAATTTCTGGAGGTATCGGGAGTCGGAAAGAAGAAGATGGAGATGTATGGGGAGAGGTTTATTGAGGTAATAAGAAAGCATAAGGCAGAGAAGGGGTAAAAGTTTCGCTTTTGCGCCAAAAAAGCCGATGTCCCCCATTGAGGTTCATCGGCTTTTCCTTTTTCTTTAACTTTTCATTTCCGACCCGGCATTACTGAGAACTCTCGGAGGACTCATTAAGCTTTGCCTTGTTCATTTCATCTTTGTCAAACTCTACCGGATACTTCTTCTTCAGCTCTTCGTAATCAGCTGCGATCTTTTTATCTCTGAGCGCTGTGTCAGGCTTGATCTTCCATGCTGTAAGTCCTGCGCCTACATAATACATGATATGATAGCCATAATCAGACTTTACAATGCCTGTGTCTCCCGGCTTGCGGTTCTTGTCAAACAGCCAGTCATTGAAGGACGGTACCATCTGTCCCTCGGGTACATTTTCATAAAGTCCGCCATTTGTTGCCGAGCCGGTGTCTGTGCTGTACTGCTTTGCAAGCTCTGCAAATCTTTCCTCGGTACTGTCCTTGCTTCTCCAGTCATCAAGAATCCTTTCAGCCTCTGCCTTGATCTCATCATCTGAGGGTACTTCCTCGCCCTCTTTTGCAACGCTTTCTGCTGAAATAAGTATATGTCTTACGTTTCTTGTGGGGGATTCGTCTCTGTAGAGCGGCTTTTCAACAAGTACGACTGTGTAATCGTTCTCGTTCTCGAATACCTTCGTTTCATTCGGCTTTCTGGATTCGTCAAAGATCCACTTCGTCATGTCGGTGCTTGCGTCATACTGTGCCTTTGCATGATGACATGAGCTAACATAACTGTCCAGCGCTGAATTGAACTGCTCCTCGGTGAGCGATACCTCTTCCGTTGTGGAATTTGATACCGGTACCTTTGAGGGGTCGGATTTCAGATACTTTGTGAGATAATCGTTGAATTCCTTGCCTGATTTTGAATTGGCAAGCGCAGATGCGTTTTCCTTCATCTTGTTTTTGGTCGCTTCGTCAACTTTCTTTGAAGTGCCGTCTTCGCTTGCTTCTGCAAAGGTGAAGGTGTACATATAATAATCGGCTATCTGATAGCTTTCCTTGTTCTCTTTGTATTCGCCTTCATATTCATCATCGGTGAATTTGTAGCCGTTGTAAAGACTGTTTCTGTATTTAAGTCCTACCTTGGATATGGACTGGATATTTTCAACATCGCTTTTTGTGACAGTCTCGCCGTAGGTGGTTTTGATATATTCGTCAAGAGTCTGGCTGTTTTCCTTTGCTACGCTTTCAAGCTGGGTAAAGCCGTCCTCCATCTCCTTTTTCTCGGCATCTGTCAGCGCCATATTATTCGCAAGCCCGCCTTCGCCGAAGCACATGATATATGTGATATAATCCTGAGTCGACTGAAGAAAATAATCATGCCAGGTTATTTTGTTCGTCTCGTCATAATACTGCTCGTCAAGCCCCTTCGAGCTGTCGAACATACTTGAGCCGTAGTTGTTGATGAATGACAGGTAGTTGTAATTATAAAGATAATTGAACACGCTCAGCGGTATTGTATAATGTTCTGATTTTGCAACAATGCCGTTTCCGAGGCTTGCACCAGACTGTTCGCTGCCTGAGCTTTCAGATACTGCGGATTGTTCGGAACCCGATTTTTCATTGCCATCCCCCTTTGTACAGCCTGACATGGGTACTGCAATAAGCAATGTTCCGGCAGCAAGCGCTGCCATAATACGTTTTACAAGAGAAATGCTTTTTTTCATCTTGTCCTCTCCTTTCTGGTCTTTGTCCGGACACTTTTTCTTCTCTCCGGACAGTCAATAACAGTCAGATTAAAAAACACCATTCTAATAATACCAAATATCATTCAATTTTTCAACCTTTTTTTCTCCACCAGCAGCGTCGGCAGCGTCGACGCTGCACCCAAAATCGCGGGGACGGGTCTTACAAAGCTTTACTTTCGTTCCCGCGTGTTATACTTGGATAATAGAGGGAAACAAATATTTTCTGAGCCGGCTCCTTCAAAAACTCACAGAAATATTTTACACGAACTTTCCGCCGGCGTGCCGCCGGTGTCATGATCACGTTGTAAGTTATTACCATGCAAGACATTTTCTCGCGATTGTAAGAATTTTCTATTGGCTGCATTTTTTGTCAGAGCATTAAAGTATAACAACAGATTAAAGATTTATTCTTTATTCCCTGGCTTCTATTGATTGCTGACTTCTTCCAGGGCAGCGGCTTTGCCGCTGCGACAAAAGAGGAGAACCACAAGAGG
>ONNU01000285.1 GCA_900319255.1 uncultured Eubacteriales bacterium | reverse complement strand
TGCCCCTCAGTCATCTGCTTTCTTGTTCTCGTATAGAAGCTTCTTTTGTAAAGCTTCCGACAACACCAACTCTTAGTCATTAAAGTCCGGCTTTCCACGGGGGTTAAGGAAAGGGGATTGCAAAAGGGGGGAAAACTCAAGGGGGACACCCCTTGTGGTTTCCACCTTTTGACTGACCAAAGCAGAAAGACTAATAAAGTATGACTCAGAGCATGAAGGCGGAACAGCGGATTCCCGTTATCCTTCCGCAACTGAGATGTCAATTTCACGGATTCAGGTTAAATTCCACTTTCCAAATTTTAACTAATCACTAATCACTATAAACCATAAACTAAACAATCAGTATATAAGCGGGAGGAATATACTTCCAGGAAATAATTTTAAAAAAAGCTTGAAATTTGGGCGAAATAATGCTATAATTGCAGGGTAATAGCTGAATTGGCTGTGTCAGTGATTGTTTTATGTTTAACTTATTGCCGGAATGATGGATGCTGTTTGTTGTGCAATAAGACGAATTTAAAAAAATCATAGGAGACACTTGACAATATAACTATTATAGTATTATAATTAGTGAAGAATTGGATATATGGACTTATGCTCTGTTGATTGGCAAAATATGGCTGACTTCTCACGATTCAGCCTGCATTGCTATTTTATCAGACATAGTCGGTCAGAATAGGTCAAAACCGAAATGATATGTATATTCATATTCAAATATTATGAAAGGGAGTTTTTATCATGAAGAAAGTACTCAAGGTTCTTTCAGCTGCTATGCTTTCAGCAATCGTAGCTGTAGGAGCTTCAGCATCTGCTTTCGCTGCAACTGGTCTTAACGCAGCTGAGGAAAAGGTTCTTGCTGAACTGAATACCACAGTTGAAATGGGCGGCGTTACAAAGAAGCTTCCCGCTCAGTACATTAACCAGGCTGAGCAGTGGTTCGTTAAGGAAGTTGAAATGACAGATGCACAGGCTGATGAAGTCATCGCTAAGATCAACGCTACTAAGGCTTATCTTACAAGTGTTGGCAAGGCAAGCTTATCCGAGTTCACAGACGCTGAAATCGATAAGGCAGTTGCTCTTTCAAACGAGGCTTCAGGCGTAATCGGCGTAAAGCTTGCTTATAACAAGACAACAAGAGTTGTTACTGTTATAGGTAAGGATGGTAAGAAGGCTGCTGACGTTAAGATAGACGGTAAGAGCGATGTTGTTAAGACAACAGGCTTTAGCGTTCCGGGCGTAACCGCTGTTGCTGGCGTTGGCGTACTTGTAGTTACTGCTGCTGGTATCTATCTTATCAGAACTTCTAAGAAGAAGGAGACTGTTGATGCATAATAGGCATCATCATCATCACCATTCTTCGCACCGTTCACTCAATGGGAAGAATTTTATAATTCTTCCCATTGTCTTTTCTTTGCTTATTCTCGGAATTGCGTGTGCAATTGTGATCCCGAATACCATGCGTTTTTACAACATGGCGTCAATGTTCTTTTCAGACGGGCCTCATAATTTCTCTGAGGAATACAAGAACATCTATGTTCCGACAGCAGAAGGACTTGAAGAGGAATCCGGCACATCAACAGATAAAAAGCCGACGGAAGCAAAGAAGGTCACAAAGACTGTACCGATCTCCTCGATCCAGTATCCTGATTACAGCGATCAGTTCGGAGAGTTCATCATGGATGGCTGCGGCATAAAGTGCCCGCTTTTCTATGGCGACGGAGACGCACAGCTTAACTACGGTGTGGGAATCTACGCAGGAAGCTTTATACCCGGATATGGACGCCCGATTATTATTGCAGGACATAATGCAACGTATTTCAACGGTCTGAAGTATGCTCAGATTGGTCAGACTATCCTTATTAGGACAAGTTATGGCAACTACAGATATGAAGTTACGGATATACAGGTAAAGCACAAGGATGATTCAAGCGCTTATGATCTTGAAGCTCAGGAGGAAACTCTTACCCTGTACACCTGTTACCCCTTTGACCAGTTTGGTCTTACTCCGCAGAGATGTTTTGTTTATGCAAAGTATGTTTCCGGACCCAAGCTGGATAACAAAAGTTAAGGCGGTGCATTATGGCTGAAGAAATGGGAACAGAAGTAAACTTTAACGTAAATACAGTAAGTCACGGCGAACACAAGGAGCCGGAAAAAAAGACAAAAAGCAAAAAGAAAAGCAAAAATGACCTGAGACCGGTAGGCTATTGTGTATTATCGTTTTTTCTTGCGGTGATACTTTTTCTGCTGACCATCTGCGTTTCCCTCAAGGTGACATTGTTCTCAAGCGAATATATGCTCCAGACGATGGCTACGAAGGATTATTACCAGCAGGTCACAGAAGAACTCAGAGGACAGCTTGACAGCCTTTCTCATGCCAGCGGTCTGTCAACAGAATTTACAGATAGTTTTGTAGACAGTATTGATATCAGGGAAGATATTGTCAGATATGTTAATTCCTTCTATAAGGGAACTTCATCTGTAATTGATACAACATCCTTTAAGCAGAAATACAGAGCAGCAATTGATGCATATATCGAAGAAAACAACGAAGACGGAATCGAAGTCAAGGAAAGCGCAATCGAATATCTCGTCAATGAAGCGGCTGATATATATTCAAATTCAATCGAAATACCATTTTTCTCAGTTCTGGCAAACTATGTTGTAAAGCTTTCATCTCCGCTGACGATCACAATGATCGTTCTTGTGGTGATCGGAGCTGTGCTTGCAGCAATTATGTTCCTTACGAACGAGTTCAAGCACAGAGGCTACAGATATCTTAGCTATGCATTCTTATCCGCAGCGATCTGCAATTCAGTTATCGCCGGTATTATTATGGTAACTAAGGTTTTTTCAAAGGTGAATATCACCACCAGATCACTTTACCATTTATTTGTAGCTTATTTCAACGGAATATTCACTTATTTCTGGATATTTGCCGGAGCATTCTTTGTACTGGGAGTTATCTTCTTTGTACTTTTTGCAAAGAAACACAGAAAGCTTTCCCGTACACAGCATTGATTTTATTGATAATAAAAACCGACTGGAAAGTCCCTTTGGACGATCCGGTCGGTTTTTTGCAATGATACTTTATTAGTATTATCTGCTTTGGTCAGTCAAAAGGTGGAATCCCCTTTCCTTATCTCCTCGCCGCTGTCCAAACTATAATTGCTAAGATTTGGTATTGTATCGTTTGAGGAGAAAAAGCTCATATGAAAATGCACCTTTAGTGTTACCGTTGAATTTCACGGACTAATCACTACTCACTATCTTCTCACTGAACCGTGAGCTTGAATATTTTTTCGGAAACATTACCGTCCTTATCCTTTACAACTGATTTGAGATCAAAGGGTACGGCGGTGGTGGGGGTGAATTTTGCATAGGTCTGGCTGCTGCTGCCGTAGCTGAGCTTGTTCCATTTTGAATTTGCGCTGCGCTTGAAATAGAATTCAAAGGTAACGGGCTTTGTTCCGCCGACAGATCTTCCGGCAATGGTTACTGTTTTGCCCACGTTTACATTGTCTGCGCTGAGGGTGGAAACATTTGTCACCGGCAGGCTTTCAACGACATTTACTGTATAGGTGCTGCTGACGGTCGCGCCGCTGCTGTCCTTGATTATGACCTTCATATCATATTTTGCGGCTGCTTTGGGTATAAGGATGCCATATGTCTTTGTTCCGAATTCTGTGCCGATCTTATTCCATTTGGAATTGGTGCTTCTCTTGAAGTAGAAAGCGTAGGTATAGCTGCCTGTGCCGCCCTGCGCTGCTCCTGTCAGACGCACGTCATCGCCGATCTGGGCAATGTCTGAATTGATAAAGGATTTATTGACAAGGGCAGGAACATCCTCTGTGACAGTAAGGCTCAGGAGCTTTTCAGCGGTCTTTCCTGCGCTGTCCTTTGCGATGACCCTGATATCAAAGGCTGCGGCTTCTCTGGGAGTAAAGGAAGCGCTTGTATCACTGCCGAATTCTGTGCCGAGAGTTGTCCAGTTTGCTGCGGTGGTTCTCTTGTAATAAAATGCGTAGCTGTAGGGGGAAGTGCCGCCGCTTGCTGCACCGGTGATGGTGACCTTTGTGTTTGCCTTTACGGAATCAGCGCTGAGTGTGGAATTGTTTGCAAGAGGAGCTGTTACGGTAACAAGGCAGGTCGCTGTCTTGCCGTTGACGGTTTTTGCGGTGATGGTAGCAGTACCGGCGGAAAGCGCCTTTACTGTGCCGTTTGTTACAGTTGCAACATGGCTTGCGCTGGTTGTCCATGTAACGGTTTTATTTGTTGCATTTGAGGGGCTGACCGTTGCGGTGAGGGCTGTTGATCCGCCGGTCTCAAGTGAAAGGGTGCTTTGACTGAGGGTCACGCCGGTGGGGAGGATCTCCGCAGCATTGACAGTAACGGTACAGGTTGCGGTTTTGCCGTTTGCAGTCTTTGCGGTGATGGTTGCAGTACCGGGAGCCACAGCTTTGACAGTGCCGTTTGAAACGGTAGCGACACCGGTCGCGCTGGATGTCCATGTAATATTCTTGTTTGTTGTATTCTCGGGAAGTATGGTCGCTGTGAGGGTTTCGGAGCCGCCCTCAGTAAGTGTAAGCGAGGTCTTGTTCAGGCTTACGGACTGAGCGCTGACCTCAGCCTTCTGCAGCTGCTTGATATATCTTTCCGTACCGGTGGAATTAGGATCGGATGCGGTATATGCGTAAAGCTTGTCGCCGCTGATCCTGAGTCCGTAATACTGGCTGCCGTAGCTGTTGCCTGCGACGGTAGCTGTGGCTTTGGTCACAGGGTTATAGGATTTGATAGAGCTGGGGGTATTATAATAGATGATACCGTCATAGGCGTCGATCCCTGTATAAGCTCCTTGCCAGTAGCTGTATCCGCCTGCGCTCCAGTATTCATTGCCGAGATCAATAACGGTTGTGCTGGTATCGGTGGCGTAGTTATATTTTACGATCTTTTTATTGGTTCCGTCAGCTGCATAAACTGTCTTTTCGTTTGCATCCAGCTTGACAAATTTTGAATTGAAGTTATGATATTTGAAATTATCATATTTTGTCGAGGTCGCTGCATTAACGCTTTCGTAACCATAATGATCAGAGGAGATAGCCGAGTCGCTGAGCAGGAAATAAGTATGAACTGCAAGACCGGGCTTATCCTTTACCGGATCATCCCATGTAGCATCAACATTATAATAAGCATTATCGAGCTTTACCTTGACCCACTCGTGGTTAATGGCGTCTGAGTCAACGATCTCGCTTTTTATACCGATCTGAGCCAGGAGATAGGCGTAAACTCTTGCATAGTCAGCGCATTTACCGTATTTTTTTACCATAAGAGAATATGCCGAGCTGTCGGGGATCTGATAATTGGATTCAAGCACTATCTCATCATGCAGCAAAACAGCCTTTGAAAATTCATCATTGCAGGCAGAAAGCTCATCGCTTACCTGATTGAGGAAGAAATCAGCCCTGTCATAGAATTCCTGCAGCATGGATGCGCAGACATCAGCGCTGTATGCATAGCTGAGCAAAAGCTTGCTGACGATAACTTTACCGCCGGAAGTAGTAGTGTAATAGGAAATACCGCCGTCGCTCAAGAAGAAAAGCTCAGGGCATACAGAGGTTGCCGCATCAAAGAAAGCGGAAATGCTGGCTGATGGTATCTTATAGGAGGACAGATCAACGGAGGAAGCGTGCTGGATCGCAGCATCCCGCAGTTTACCGATAGCCGCAGAATAATTGCTTGCAATGACAGCGGTAGAATCATAGATAGCATACTTTTCGATCATGCTGGTATCGGTCTTGCCCGCAGCCATAGCGGTAAGCCCGAAGGAGGAAGCGGCAAGAGCTGCTGCCAGAGAAACAGCAGTCAGCCGTTTAAGACTTTTGTAGTTTTTCATTTCGATCACCTTTCACAATCACTAAATAATTTTTAACAAGTTGCCGACAATAGGTAATATAATACAATTATACAACATTTGTTTTTATTAATCAAGTTAATAGTTTATAGAAAATAACCGCCGCCGGCGGCAGCGTCGACGCTGCACCCAAAATCGCGGGGGTAGGTCTGACAATGCTTTACTTTCGCTCTCGCGTGTTATACTTGGTTGGAAAGAGGAAACAAAAAATTTCCAAAGCCGGCTCC